>PMKA01000306.1 GCA_003157575.1 Opitutia bacterium | reverse complement strand
GGACTACGGGACCACGGACTACGCTTCTTTCTCGACCGCCTGGATCAAGCCATGAAGGCATGCGAAGACGCGCTTTGTCTGATCATGGAACGTCGCCGATTCTTCAGGTGAAATATAGTTGAGGCGACCCGCGAGATGAACGAAGTATTGCGTCTCGGATAATGATCCGCGGGAGATGTAAAGAAAGTGCAGGTAGTCTCGTTTGCTCTCGCGGGACGGACCTTCGACAATGTTGGCGGCAACAGAATATGCCGCTCGCCGAATCTGACTGGTCAGACCATAGAGTTCCTCGCGAGGGAATGCGCGTGTCCGTTCATAGATCGCGACCGTCAGATCATCTGCGAGCCTCCAGGCCTCTATCTTCGTGTAGTCTCTCATCGTCCGTTGTCCTGCGGTCTTGTCTTCCCTACAACGGCATCGGCCTTTCCTTGATCGCGTGGCAGGGATTGCCTGCGCACACCATGCGCGGGGGGAGATCTTTCACCACGACCGAACGCGCGCCGACCACGCAGAGTTCGCCAATCGTCACTCCGGGTCCCACGAAAACGTCCGCGCCGAGCCAGGCGTTGTCGCCGACCACGATGGGCCGGGTGACCAGCGGCATGTCCCAGCGTTGATAATCATGGGTGCCGGCGCAGAGATGGCAGTTCTGGCTGAGATTGGCGCCGTAACCTAGGGTGATGTACGCGAGGTTGTAGATATTGACGTTGCGACCGACCATCGAGTGTGGCGCCAGCCTGAGTTTCCATGGAAAATACACCCGCGCCGATGGAAAGACCACCACCCGGGCGGTATCCGGGATGCCGGCGCCAAACGCCTTCAACAACCAGGCCCGCCACCGGTGCCAGGGCCGGGGACTCCAGCGGAAGATGCTTGCCTGGACCATGGTCCACAGCCACTGCAGCAGCACTTCGCGGGCGGGATAAGGAGTGACGCAATTCTGGCCCAGGTACGGAGGTTCCGGCGGCATGGCGTTCATCAGGATTGTTGGGGCGCTGCCGGCAGCAATGCCGAAAAATCATCGAGCAGCCGGACCGCGAAGTTCGGGTAGTCGTATTTCTGCACCGCAATTTGCGCCGCCGCGGCGAGCCGGGCGCGCCGGGGACTGTCGAGCAGCAGGCGGGCCAGGGCATCGGCCAGCCGCTCCGCGGCGTCGGGTGCGGTGTGGTCGAAGACGACTCCGGTTGCATCCGGCAGCACAAAATCAGTGAAGCTTCCGAGCTGCGACACCACGGGAGCCGCGCCCGCCGCCATGGCCTCGGCAACCGCAACACCAAAGGTCTCTCCGCGCACCGCCAGGCTGGGATAGCAGAAGATGTCAATCTGCCGGTAGACCGCGGCGAGGCGCTCGGGGGAGAACTCCGGCTCCCGAAGCACGAAGCGGCCGGCAGGCAGGGTTGCGGCAAGGTGCCGCCGGAGCTCGGCCGCATATCCGGGGCCCGATCCGCCGCGCGCCACATCCACCGGACCGCAGAGCATGACCTGCCAGGCGGGGAGACCGTTGCGTGCGGCGAGCCGCGTCAGGGCCGCCGCCATCAGGTCGAGGCCTTTTTCCCGATGGATGCGGCCGACATAACCGATCGTCAACGGACTCCCTGCCGGCTGCGGCGGCCTGGGCTCCGCCAGTTGCCGGCAGTCGATGGGATAGCCGGAGATGCGGATGAGCGGAGCAAGCCGTGGATCTTCCGCGAGAATCGCCTTGCGCATTGCGGAGCTGACGGCGAGCACGCGGTCCAGCCCGCGGTACAGGCGGAATTGACCCTTGGGCATGCGTCCCGGCATGACCACAAGGCGCCCTGCGGCGCCGCGCAAACGGGAGTACCAGACGGGAAGGGCAACACAGTTGACAATGCTGATGTCAGCCTGCGGAAGCGCGCGGCCGACGCGCAAACTCCAGAGAAGGTCCAGCCAGAGATTGACGGGAAGAAAGCGTGTGTGGGCGTAGCCGCGCAGGCGGATGTGTTGAACGCCCTCCTGCGCCCCGGTTGGCGGCAGGCCCGGCCACCTGCGGGAGAGGACGGTGACTGCGTGGCCGCGCGCCGCGAATTCGCGTGCGAGGCCGTGCCACGATTTCTCCGTCGCGCCGCCGCCGAGGGGCGGAACGGGAAGGAAGAAGCCCATGACGATGTTGATCCTCATCAGGATCCCCGAAGTGCGCAGGGCACGGCGACCGGCCTGGGTTGGAGCAACCCAACTATCGCCCGTCGCGCCGGCTCCTCAAAGAACCGCCACGTGAGCCAGCCGCACAGGGTACAAACAGAACCCGCGCCGGCCCAGAAGCCCAGCTGCGCGAGCCATGCGCCGGGAGTATCGAGAGGACGGACATGTGAGAGGAGGCAATCCCGGAGCGCGGCGCGCACCGGCAGGTGCGTGAGATAAACCGAATAGGAAATGCGGCCAAACATGACGAGGACGGGCGATTCCAGGATGCGGATCGAACGGGAGGTTGAACGAACCCGGCAAACCCGCTCAATCGTGACGCCGGCCAGAATCGCCACGAGTGTATAGCCCACCGTTTCGACAGCGGGGTTGGCACGCGACCACGGGGTGACGATTGGCAGCGCCGCGAGACTCCACAACACGAAGGTCGGGCAGCGCGCCAGCATTGTGGGAGCCATGGCAGCAAGACTGCCACAGGCAAACGCGTCAATGCGACCGGGCGTGAGCACGAGGATGGGAATCCAGCCGGCGCCGCACAACACAGCGGCCGTGCGGAACGCGAGGGCTGCAGCGATGGCCACGACCGCGATGCGGGGCCATCGGGCGGGAGCGACAAGGCGCGCAGCGACGAACGCCAAAACATAAAACTGCACCTCGACGGCGAGGGACCAGCTCACGTCTAGCGCGGGATTGGTGAAGCGTGCGTCGAGCGCATTGCGGATATTTGAGGAAAACAGCAGATACCATGGCCACTGTTCTCTGCCTGCGGACAGCCAGGAGAGTTTTTCCCCGTGGCCCGTGACGAGCAGCAACGGCTTGAGGAGCACGAAAACCCCGAATGTGATCAAAAGGTAGAGCGGGACAATCTTCGCGAAGCGGTGCAGCCAGAACCGGGCGGCGAATCCGGGCGCGGTGCGGCTGACGGCCAGCTGACGGGTGATGAGAAAACCCGAAAGGGCGAAAAACAGGTCAACGCCATGGCCGGAAAACTCCACGAGGACGGCGAGGTGCTGACCGAGAAAACCGACTGGATCGAAAACAAACAGGTGATGGAAAAGGACCATCAGGATTGCCACCCCCCTCAATCCGTCGAGCGAGGAAACGCGGTCCGAGGGCGCCCCGGAGCGTGGAGACAAGGTCATGGTATGACGCTTTTGGCCGCCTGGAGGACCCGAAGTCCGACAGGCTGTTAGTACGAGCGGCTGCGGACCCGGTCGATAGCGCGCAACAGCCCCTCCGTAGCCTGTGCATAGGTGTAGCCCGCAATGCGGGCCGCAACCCGGGCCTTGATTCCGGCGGAATCGCACGCAATGGAGGCCAGCGCCTCGTCGAGCTTCTGGCGAAAATGCGCGCAATCGCCATTGCGGAAAACCCAGCCGGTTTCGCCGTCGGTGACGAGGTTCTTCTGGCAGCCCACGACGTCGCTGACAAGGCAGGGGACGCCCATGTGCATTGCCTCGTTGACGGCCAATCCCCACGTCTCGCCCAGCGACGGGAGCACAAAAAGATCGGCGAGCAGGTAGCGGGCGGGCATTTCGCTCTGGTTTGCGAAGGGAAGAAGACGGACATCCGCCGTCGGATTTCGGGCACTGCGCTCCTCCAGAGCAGGCCTTTCCTCGCCGTCGCCAACAAAGACGAGGGTGGTGTTGGGCCGGGGGGTGGAGAGAAAGGCGTCGAGCAATGCAAGCGGTTGTTTGCGTGAGACCAGCTTCCCGGCGAAGAGCACGACCCGCCGTTCCGGAGGCAGGCTCAGTTCGGTCCGAAGTCTTTGGGCGGCCTCACAGTGAACCGGATTTGTCGGGTCGAAATGCCCCTGATCGACGGCGTGGGGCGAAAAAATGAGCCGGGTCGCGGGCACTCCGAACGTCTCAAAATAGGCGCGGTTGGCTGTCCCAACGTATGTGACGGCGGAGAATTGCCGGTAGAGGAGACGCAGCGCAAGACGTTTGAACAAAGACGGCCGCACCCCGTCCAGCAGGTGCGAGTCGCCGCGAAAGATCAGCGGAACTCCCGCCATCCGGCACCAGGCGATCGCGCGCAAATGCGAGGCGTAGTTGTAGCCGAAGAGGAGCACCGCATCCGGCCGCAACGCAGCGAGGCGTCCCGCCAGCGTCGGATTCCGGAGGCCCCAGAAATGCCCGGTGCCGGGGCGCGCCGCACGGTTGGGCAAAAACTCCGAGTCATAGCCGGAAAGCAGGTCGACATCCCACGTCAGGTTGACGCCGAATTCCGGGTCGCGCCGGTTCGTCACGCCAAAGTCCCAAAGATAAAACACGCGGAATTCGATCTCCGTGTGGGCGCGCAGCCAGCGGAACCACGGGCTGTAGTATTGCGTCGGATGGGACAAAACGACAGCGAGCCGGGTCGGCGGAGTCAGAGTCGGTTGGGAGGGGGAGCTCAACGGATGTGCGGGAAGGGAGGGAGGGCGGCGGTCAACGCCATCCCAGGAAACGGGCGACGGCCATGGGAAGACCAACGACGACGACGGCGGCCTGGAAGAACGAAGTGAGCCAGCTTGCCATGACCAGCTCCACCTGGAAGCTCCACGCCGCCAGCAGGATGGTCAGGAGGCCAAGGGCTGAAAACTGGGCGGCATCCAGGCTCAGAAGCACGACGCGCTTGAACACCCACCCCATGAGGGCGCCGAGCACGGCGACACCGATGTAGCCGAAATTACAATACGCCTCGGCGATGAAGCCGAAGGCTATCGAGACCTTTTCCGCGGCATCCTGGTCCAGCAGGCCGAGGTAGATGCCGAGGCGCGAGTTGCTGAGATGCGGGCTCGGTTTGTCGGGCCAGATCACGCGCGGAACGATCTGCGCCGGTATGTCCGCGTAGGTCTCGCCGTTCAGGAAGGGAAGCGAAGCGGGGATGCGCTGGTTGGCCAGGCACAACATCTGAAACAGCGAGGCCCGTTCAAGCAGGTTTGCGGCGAGGGATTTCCTCTCCTCAGCCTCGTCCTCAGGCGGGTGCAATCCCAGCTGGATCCATTGCTCAAAGAAACCGGGCAGGTCCGTGAGCGAGAGACAGGGTTGCTGGTCGTCCTCCCAATAGATCGTTCGCATCGCGGATTTCCCATTGTGCAGCACCGCCAGCACGGGCAGGCATGCGGCGATCAGCAGGAGCGGCAGCCGGCGGCAGGCGGTGACGTAGGAGATCAGAAACAGGACGAGGAGGGAAATTCCGCTGATCAGGTAGAGCCCTGAAAAGGAGAAGATGACCTGAAGCGCCAGATTCAAGCCGCAGATGAACTTTGCGGTTGAATTCAATCGCTGCTCCCCCCACAGGCGCGCCTGGACAAAGGCACAGACGATCCCTATCCCTGCAAATCCCGCGTGCAGGATCGGCCCGACAGTCCAATCCGGCGGGACAATCGTGGTGAAAGTGGTGACGTACAGATAAAACGTGTTCAGCCACATCCCGGTCTGCGTCTGCATGAGAATCCTGTCCGGGAGCAGTTGTTCGACCAGAAGCGGATGCCGGGCGGGCCGGCCCCGGGCGAGGAAGAAGGCGACGATGGCGGGCACCTGGAAGACGATCATCGTGAGCGCGGCGTCCGTGACCACCCTGTCCGGGAAGGTCACGACGCTGTTGTGGCCGCTGAGCATCGGGACCGCGTAAAAGTTGATCCCGGTCAGCATGAAGATCTCAAACGCAGGGAAGTGGCGCTGTTCCGTTCGCGCCCATTGCATGGCCGGCAATGCTGACAGCACGATGATTGCCAGACCAAGACAGATCAGGACCGGATCCTTGAGCTGGGTCGTGCAGAAATAATAGAGACACGCGGCCGCAAGGCAGGCGGCGGCTGAAAGGAAAAGAGTCCGGCTCGATTTCTTGATGTCCGGTTGGGCCGGTGTGTCGGGCGTGTTCATCTCAACTGGCTGCCAGCGCCCGTTCAAAGAGCTCGCATTGCCGGCGGACAAGGGCCTCCGCAAGGAAGCTGCGGTTAAACAGCGCCTCGTTGCGCACGGGCATCTCCGCCGGCGGGAATCCAGCCAGCGCCAGGTCGAAGAAGCGGAGGATGATTTTCTGGGCGGAATCTGCCGGAAGCCCTCCGTCAAAGGCCGCCACGACCGAGCAATTCAGTTCGGCCAGGATGGTTTCGAGGTAGCTGTTGTGGAAAACGACGCTGAGGATCGGTTTGCCGGAGAGGAAATAGGGATAGAGCTTCGAAGGGGAATAGGACCGGTCGCTCGAACCAAGCAAAAGCAACGCGTCCGCCTGCGGGAGCAGCGACAGGCTTTCCAGATGACCGAGGCGGTGGGGAATCTCGGTGACCTCGGCCCTCAGACCGTGTTTCCCGGCCACTGGCAGCACGGACGGGACGCCCTTCCCCTCGGGCACATAGCTGGTTCCGTAAAAATGAAACCGGAAGCGGGCCGCCCGGTCTGGATGCAGCGCCTGGTATGTCTTGAATGCACCGAAGAGCTGGTTGAGGGAATGAGGCATGATCGGCCCGGATGCCCCGGTATAGAGAAGATGCAGCTTCGCCGGCTCGCGGGGAAGCACCGCGTTTTTGTGTGGATGCTCCTTTACCCTCGCGAAATCAGCCGCCGAGACCCCAAAGCGGATTGTCGCCTGAGGCTTGGCGCCAAACCACCGATAACGGAGCCCGAGGTCGGTCAGGTAGGGTTCGGACACGCTGATGAACCCGGCGGCCCGCCGGTAGACCGGCCCTTCGAGAAGCCGCGCCACCATCCGCGCAACGACGTATTTCCGGCCCCCCGGGGGACGCGGCGCGCCGGGCCGTTCGTAATAGTCCGTGCGCCACGGATCCTGGATGTCGATGACGTAGGGAACGCCGAAACGCCGGCGCCAGACGGGTCCGAGGGCGAAGGTGAGAAATTGCGTTGTGGAAAAGAAGACGAGGTCAAAGTGCTCCTCGCGGAGAAGCCGGGAACCTATGCGATAAAGCGACGGCCACGCGCGCCACCCGACGTTGCCCAGGCCGAACCATTGCGTCCAGCGGATGGGCCATGCATGGCAGCGGACGATGCGGATGTCCGGCGGATAAGTG
This sequence comes from Opitutia bacterium, assembly GCA_003157575.1. GTDB lineage: Bacteria > Verrucomicrobiota > Verrucomicrobiia > Opitutales > Opitutaceae > Fen-1467. The sequence continues at coordinate 6,218 of PMKA01000306.1, read as the reverse complement.
AGCTCCAGCTCGGGCTCCAGGGTGCCGGCGACATCGTCCGCGTGGACGCAAAGCACAACCGGTTCCCAGCCGCACTCCCTGTAGTACGACAGGCTCATCCGCACCCGCTGGAGATCCGGTGCGTTGACCGGCGGCCAGTGCGGCGAGACGATGAGGAGCCGGCGGTTCATGCCGCGTGAAGTGCCGTGAATGGCTGGTGCATGCGCCCGGAGCATCCCGACAGGTTTCGCTGCATGGGCGTATTCATCCCTTTCGCGCGTCTGCGTAGAGGCGCAGATACATTTCCGCACATACCGGGAGGCTGAAACGAGTTTCCGCGACCTCGCGGCAGGCCGCGCGGTCGAGTTCGCCAATGCGCGCGACGGCGGCGACGCCGTCCTCAACGCCCTTTATAAAGAAGCCGGTGCGGCCGGGAGTGACGATCTCCGGCAGCGCTCCGCGTGCGCAGGTGATGACGGGCGTGCCCGTGGCGAAGGCCTCGGCAAACACGATCCCGAAAGGCTCGTCCCATTGGATGGGAACGATCATCGCGGCTGCGCGGCCGAGCAGGTCATTCTTCTGCACGTCGTTCATCTCGCCGACGTATTCGATCCCGTCGCGTCCGATGTGCGGCGCCACGGCGCGGTCCCAGAATTCGCGCTCCGGGCCGTCCGCCGCGTGGTTGCCGGCTACAAGCAGCCGGCGGCCGCTTGCCCGGGCGATGGCGATGGCGAGATCGGGACCCTTGATGGATTCGACGCGACTGAGAAAGACGAGCGGCGCATCGGCGGGCACGCGCGGGACGAACGTGAGTTTATCGAGTTCGGCGAAGTTGTAGACCGCATCCCAGCGTCCCCCTGCCCGGCGGCCCATCGCGCAGATGAATTCGCTGCAGCCCGTGAAGCGAAGCGTGCGCCCTCCGAGCGCGGCCGCGACCGTGATTCCGCGGCCGCCGGTCTTGCGCTGGTAGGACATGATCTTGGGCAGGCGCGAGCGGAGCAGCGGCAGGAGGAAGGCGAGCCGGGCGAAGCTGTGCAGGACGTCGGGCCTGAATTCGCGCGCGGCCCGGCGGAGGGCCAGGGCATTGCGCCAGGAGTCGCGAAGGCTGCCGACGTTCCCGCCCGGCCAGAAGTAGCGGGCGTCGGCGTCGCACGCGGACCCCTTTTTTGCCACAAGCGCCACCGTGTGGCCGGCCGCCCGCAGACCGCGAACGAGTGCGGCGACGATCCGCTCGATGCCGCCGTAGCCAAGCGGCGGCACGTGAATCATGGGATCACAGGCGAGAAGTATTCTCATCGGGAGTGCCCGCCAAGCAGCCCGGCGGGCTCGAAGCCAGACAGGCTGCCGGCGTCAGATTTCGAGGAAGAATTCGCAGGGTTGCTGAAAGAGACGCACGAAGTCGGGATCGATGACCGGCTCGGGCCACGGGGGCGTCGGTTCGAACTGCGAGACGTAGCATTTGAGGACTGCGATCTTCGCGTCTTCGTGGCCGCGGAAACGAAACCTGTTGATGCGGCGCGCGGTCAGGCACGGCCGGATCAACCGCAACGAATTCCACAATGCCCAGACCGGGTATTCATAGACACGGGGCTGCAGCCCGGTTCCCGCCATCGCCTCGGTGAAAAGGAGGAAGGCTGCCTCATGCTCGGAGCTCCCATCGAGTCGATAGGTAATAAAGATTTCGTCGGGACGGATTGCGACGAGCAGCCGGCGGAAATCCGAGACGACCTGCGCCCTTGCCTCGGGCGACAACCTTCCCAGTGTCCCGTCGGCTGCGCCGAGGAGATGGACTGCGGACTCCTCGACGCCCATCTTCGCGAGGGCGGCCCGGCTCTCGCGTTCCCTCTCCGCCGTCAGCATTTCGGGTGTCACCGCCGGGTGATGCGGATGCGACGCGCTTCCGTCGGTGACGTAAACAACGTGGACCGGAAAACCCTCGATGCATTTTTGAATGACAAGACCGCCGCAGCCGAGGGCGCAGTCATCCTGATGGGGAGCGATGACGAGGGCGACCCCGTGCGCGGGCTGGACATAATCGCGGCTGCGCAGCTGCAGGAGCACGTTGACCGAGCGGCCCGCCAGACGCCGGAGGATGCGGTTTACCCACGGAATTCTGATCGTCCCCAGCGAGAAGATGAGCATCAACCTGTAAAGTATGCGCACGATGGAGCTGAAAAGGCGTTCAGGAGACTGTTGACAGCGCCTCCTGCGCCCTGGCGGTGAGCACCTTCTGCTGGCGCTCCCAGGCAAACACAGTCTGAGCCGCCTCCCGGGCTGCGGCCTTGGCGCGGGCAAGCCCCTGTGCGTCAGCCAGCAGGACATCAATGGCGGCGGCCAGCGCGGCGGCGTTTCGTTGCGGCACGAGCGCGCAGGCCGTCGGCGCCAGGCGGGCGGCCTCCTGCTGGCCCCTGGTGTCGGTGGCGATGACAGCCAGGCCGGCCTGAAGATACTGGAAGAACTTGTTGGTGATCGTGAGATCCCGGCTGGGGTTGTCCGCCTGTTCCAGAGCGAGTCCGACATCGTGTTCCGCAAGCCGCGAAGGCAGTTCTGAGTTGGGCACCAGCGGCAGGATGTGGAGGGATGCACGCCGGTCTCCGGGCACGAGCGATTCCAGCCAACTGCGGTAAGCCGGCAGAAGACGCCCGCGAAGAGTTACCTGGCAGCGGTGATGCAGCAGCGGAAGCGCCGCGAAGAGCGTTTCGAGTCCACGGCTCGGCCCGATGGTCTGGGAAAACCAGTGCAGCGAGGGCACCGAGGAATCCGGCCGGTCTATGCGGCGGCCATCGATCGGGGCTTCGGGAAATGTGTTGTAGACGACGCAGGGAGCGGGTGCCGCAAAGGTTCGCTGCAATTCCCCAGACAGCGCCGCCGAGGTGGTCACAGTGTAGCGGCATGAGCGAAGAAGCGCCCCCTCCATCTCCCGGATCGTTGCGCAAGGCCGGCCAATCCGATCAGCGGGCAGCAGATCCTCGGAGAACCAGTCCTCGTAGTCCACGCCGACCCTGAGGCCGTCGCGTTGAAGCCGGGTCGCCACCCACAGGCCGCCTTCCGAGTGCGCAAGGGTGAGATCGGCGCGAAAAGCGCCGGCGAACCGCCGGGTTTCACGCGGGAACAACCCCAGGAGTTCCGGCGTGAAGGAGCCTGTGCGCGCAAAGCGGCGGCGGGCGAGATACCGCCGCAGACGGGACATCCAGCGGCGGAAATGGCCGCCGGGAGCGTGCGGTCTCAGGTCGGCGACCTTTTTAAACCTGTACGGAGCATCCGCGATCAGGCGCTCGTCCCAGGCGGCGAATTCGGGGTCGAACCAGCCGCCGGCTATTGTCACCTCATGACCGGCCGCTGCGAGCGCACAGGCCTCCTTTTGCGGTCGCGGCGCCGTGCAAAGGTGGGAACCGATCAGGATGAGGATGCGTGGCACGGGACGGTCGTTTAGGACCAATCGTGCTGGCGGGCGAGCAACGGCGAATCGTGTCGAACAAAAAGGAAGTCGGTTTGCCAGAGCGCCCGATCGAGCGGGCGATAGTTGAAGCCCATAACGTCGTAGAGTTGGTAGCCGCGATCAGATACAGTGGCGATTGCTTCGGCTGCAAGCGGGACCGGGCCGATGGGAAGCCATGAGCATTCCATCAGTATGACCTCGACGCTTCCGAAGAGCGCACCAGCTCCGGCCAGCGCGTCGAGTTCGTGCCCTTGAAGGTCGAGCTTGAGGAAATCGCAGTCTGAAAAGTCCTCGATCGCGGCGATATCGGCGAGTTTTTCGGTTTCGATCGAGAAGAGCCGGGCAGCGGGCCAGTTCTCGGGGTCCGGCACAATGCGGCTGTTAGATTCCTGGATGAAGAAATGGGCCTTTTGTCGGACGCTGCCAAGGAGCGCCTGTCGAAACCGACATGAATGCAGCCTCGAACAAAACGCGGAGAGGTGCTTTGCAAGATCTGGCTGTGGCTCGATTAGGAGAATGGAAGCATCAGGGAAAATGCGTGCGGCCATTTGCGTCCAGTCACCACGAAAAGCTCCTGCGTCGATGATCTTTTTTGGATTAAATCCGGCTGCGCGCATATTTCGCAGCCGGCCCCGCATTGTCACAGCGCCGACACGGTGGCGCAGGTGCTCTTTCAGGGATTCGGGAATCAAGGAAAGAAAATTCATGAACTGTTGGACGAAAAGATCAGCAAACAGCGGAAGCTTTTGGAACGACTGTTCTGTAGAGCGCTGCCGGCGATTCCGCGAGCGCACTGTCAAGGTTGAGGACCATGGCAGCCGAGCGGCGCGAGGATTGCCTTTGTCCCGGCAAATCAGGTCGCGCGCCGTGTTTCGACGTGAGTTCGACGGAGCGACTCCATGGGATGCTCGATCCAGCGGTTGAACAAAAAACCGACAAGCAACGCCGCGCTGATCGCTGTTGACCATAACACCACAAATGAGAGTGAACCGGTGGGGATGACCCGCTGACCGAGATTGAGGATGCGACCGAGGACGGGCACGTGCACCAGGTACAGCGAGTAAGATATCGAGCCTGCAGCGCCGAGCCACCGGACCGGTCGGAAGGCGGCGAGCCTCCTGTCGAGCGGATGGAGCAGAACAAGCAGAGCGGCAAAGGCGGCCGTTGCACCGCGACGGCCACCCATGTATCCGGCGAGGGGCATGATCGCTATTCCAGCCAAAGCCAGAGCGCCAATCAAGACGATGACCAAGGCGGCCGCGGTGGCGGCCCAGCGGACGCCGTTCGCGCGGGCGTAGAGCGTTGTGTAAACCGCCGATCCGAGAAAGAAGTCCGGCCAGAGACCCAGAACAAGCGCCCATTTCGGAAGAGCGACGAGCAATGGAACAAAACAAAGAGCCATGCCGGCGCCGAAATATGCCGGCAACCAGCGGGTGCCGGCATGGGGCAGCAAAATGACACCCATCAGTGCATAGAAACCGAGCTCATAGACGAGAGACCAGCTGACAAGAACCGAAGACTTGGCTCCCAAGTAGGGATGCAACAGGAACAAATCGGCAGCCCATCCCTTCAGCCCGACAGGAAACACATCCGACCACGCCACGCCATTGAAAGGGAAGGCGATGATTCCGATCAGAAGCGTAAACGCCAGGGCGAACCAATAAGTCGGAAAGATGCGCAAGGCCCGGTTGGCCCAAAACCGTCCGGCGGATTGACCGGCGCCGAGCATCCCGTGGAGTTTGTCGGCAATGCAGTAACCGCTGATTACGAAGAACAGATCTACACCGAACCATCCATAAGCGGCCGTGGCACGCAGTGGGGCCAGGATCATGGATACAGGCTGGGCGCCCAAGCCTCCGAAACTGTGAAACACCAGCACTCCGAGACAAGCCACGCCTCGCCAGGCATCAAGAGTCACGTATCGCAGCCGCACTGCCGGCGCGGCGGACGCACTGTCACGCTTGGTTATAGAAGACATATTCAAACATCCCCCGCACGTCGAATCCGTGGGATGCATCTGCATTCTTAGTGACATCCTTATGTCTCCCGGAGGAGGGAACGCAGGCGGAACAAAGGTTGCTCCAAAAAATGGTAAGAAATCAAGGCTGCCGTGAAAGCCGCGACCAGCCAGCCGGGAAACGCCATCCACCAGGTTGCTCCGACGCTAGAGACTTGGGGTAGGGACCAAAAAACCTGCTGCCAGACATAGATGGAGTATGACAACACGCCGATGTGGCAGACGATCGGATTGTTCAAGATCGCGTAAAACCCAAAGCCAGGAGAAATCAGGCCCTGCAGAAGGATCATTGCCAGTCCGATTCCCTGAGACGAGTTGCCAAGGGGGACGGTGAACGCCGCACAAACCAAGGTCCGGTTCAGAATGTGAGGCAAAAGAACCAATGTTGCTGCAACAAGCACGAAGAACCTCGGTCGGATCGTGGTCAGGCGGCGCACAGCATCGCCCCTGCGGACGAAAAGGATGGCGCAAGCACACCCGATCGCGAGCGAGTCGAAGACAGTGAAGCAAGAGAACGGGGTGAAGAACGGGTGCAGAATTGAGGGGGACGCATGCAAATATGAAATCACGCGGGCCAGTGGCGCGACGCAGACCGGGAGGGCCAGAAGGAAAATGGAGATCCGTAGATTTTTCGCGACTCCGAAGATCACAAATATTCCCGGCCAGACCAAATAGAACTGTTCCTCAACGGCCAGAGACCACAAGTGAAAACTGGTCGGGTTTGGGAGGATGAAGTTCGTGGTGAAGGTGAGGTTTCCGATCCATGCTGCAGAAGACTGCCGG
>PMKA01000482.1 GCA_003157575.1 Opitutia bacterium | reverse complement strand
ATCCGGCCGGCGCAGGAGCACCTCGGAGGGCACACCGGCGGAAATCTCTTTCGGCGCCGTGACGCCGGTCAAGCCCGCTGGCAGGAGTTCGCCCCGCACTGGAGCGCCAGCCAGAAGGTTCAGCGCATTCTCATCCTGAGCCGCCAATTGCCTGAAGCGGGCCTGATCCCCGCGGGCAGTGTCCACCTGCGCCTGGGCGCGCAAAAGGTCCAGTTCGGGGACGAGGCCGAGGTCATGGCGGCGCCTGATCAGATTGTGTGCATCCTGCTGGGCGGTCAGCGTGCTCTCCGCCAGGCTCAGGTTCTCCCGGTCCGCGGCGAGGGCCAGATACGCATCGGCGACGGACGAAACAAGGAGGATCTGCGCGCCGCGGCGGGCCTGCTCAGTGGCCAGATATTCCTGCAGTGCGGCATCCTTCAGGCTTTGCACGCGCCCGAAAAGGTCGATCTCCCATGAGACGACGCCGAGGTTGACGCTGTATTGCTCATTGATCTGCCTGCTTCCTGTGCTCGAAAGATCGGCGGGAACCCTCGCCTTGCTTCCGCTGCCAATTGCATCGACCGCGGGGAGCAACCCGGCCCGCTGGATGCCGTACATGCCCCGGGCACGTTCGACGTTCAGGGCTGCCAGCCGGAGGTCGCGATTGTTCGCCAGGGCGGTTTCGACGATCTGCTGAAGTTTTTCGTCGGCGAAGAATTCCCTCCATCCGAGGTCCCGGGCCTCCGGAGCGTTCGTCGCCGCCGGTGTGTTCAAGCCCGCCGCGCCTTCCGGCCACCCTGCGGGGACCGGGGCTGCAGGCCTCGAATACTTCGGAGCCATCGTGCAACCGGCCGGCACGAGGACAATTCCAAGCAGGAGCAGAAGAGCGTTCTTGTTCATTTTAGCGATTTCCGGAGTGCTGCGGCTTGGTGCTCCCGGGTGTCGGTCGCCGGCTTCCTTTGCCGAAGTTTTTCTCGATCAACACATAGAAGAGCGGTACAAAGAGGGTCACCAGAAGGGTCGATGTGACCACGCCGCCGACCACGGCGATGCCGATCGCTCTTTGCGCACCTCCACCGGCACCACTCGCCATTGCCAACGGCAGGACGCCGAAACCGAAGGCAAGCGAAGTCATCAGGATCGGGCGCATCCTCAGCTTTGCGCCCTCGAGGGTCGCCTCCAACAGGCTCATCCCCTCCTCGACGCGGTCCTTGGCAAACTGCACGATGAGGATGGCGTTCTTGGTGGCGAGGCCGAGAGTGGCGAGCAGACCGATTTGGAAGTAGATGTCGTTGGGTTGGCCCAAGAGGCTGGACGCGATGACGCCGCCGATGGCGCCCAGGGGCAGGGTCAGCAGGACGGCGACCGGAATGGGCCAGCTCTCGTACAGTGCTGCGAGACAGAGGAAGATGACGAAAACGGAGAAGGCATACAAGGGGCCGGTCTGACCGGCGGCCTGACGCTCCTGATAGGAGAGCCCGGTCCAGTCCATGCCGACACCTGCCGGCAGTTTCTTCACAAGGTTTTCCATTTCTTGCATCGCCTCGCCTGAGCTTCGGCCGGGTGCAGGCTCACCCGTGAGATTTATGGACGGGAAGCCGTTGAAGCGTTCGAGTCGGGGAGAGCCATAGGTCCAGTGCCCGGAGGCGAGAGACGCATACGGCACCATCTTGCCGTCGGTGTTGCGCACGTGGAGCTGATCCAGATCGTTGGGCAGCATCCGGTAGGGCGCATCGGCTTGAATATAAACGCGTTTGACGCGACCGCTCTGGATAAAGTCGTTGACGTAGGCACTGCCGAAGGCGGTCGCGATCGTGCTGTTGATGGAGCCAAGCGGTACGCCGAGGGCACCGGCCTTCTCCCAATCGACGTCGATCCGGTACTCGGGCGCATCCTCCTGGCCATTCGGGCGGACCTTGGTGAGAACCTTGCTCTGCGCAGCCATGCCGAGAAGTTGATTGCGCGCCTCCATCAACTTGGCGTGGCCCAAGCCGCCGCGATCCAGCAACTGGAGGTCGAAGCCCGTGCCCGTGCCAAGCTCCATCACGGAAGGCGGTGCGAAAGCGAACACCAGCGCGTTGCGGAACTGGGAGAACTTCATCATCGCCCGCATGGTGATGGGACCGACCTTGAGATCGGCGCGTTTGCGCAGGTCCCAGTCCTTCAGCTTGGCGAAAGCCAGGCCGTTGTTCTGGCCAGCGCCGCCGAAGCTGGTGCCGGCGACGGTGAACACGGACTCGACCGCCTCCTGTTCATCCTCCTGAAAGTGCTTCCGCACCTGTTCGAGGACGCCTTTGGTCTGCTCCAACGTTGCATTCGCCGGAAGGATGACCTGCGTGAACAAAATGCCCTGATCTTCGTCCGGCAGGTAGCCGGTGGGCATCCGCTTGAATAGAAAACCCAGCGCACCGACGATCAGCAGGAAGATGACGACATAGCGGGTCTTCCTGGCCAGCGTGCGGCCAACGAGGGCAATGTACTTGTCCCGGAGGCGCAGGAACGAGTGATCGAACCACAGGAAGAACGGTCGCAGGAATCTGACACCGCCTTCGGCCGCCTCGTGGCCTTTCTCAACCGGCTTGAGCAACGAGGCACACAGCACCGGCGTGAGCACCAACGCCACGACCACGGAAAGCATCATCGAGGAAACGATGGTAATGGAGAACTGGCGGTAGATGACGCCGGTCGATCCGGCGAAAAAGGCCATCGGACCAAACACCGCCGAGAGCACCAGACCGATGCCGATCAGGGCCGGCGTGATCTGGTCCATGGATTTGCGCGTGGCTTCCAGGGGCGACAGGCCCTCCTCGCTCATGATGCGCTCCACGTTTTCCACCACGACGATGGCGTCGTCCACGAGCAGACCGATGGCCAGCACCATGGCGAACATCGTGAGCATGTTGATGGAGAACCCCAGGAAGCTGAGAATCGCAAAGGTGCCGAGCAGCACGACCGGCACGGCGATGGTCGGGATCAGGGTCGCCCGCATGTTGCCCATGAACAGGTACATTACGAGGAACACGAGCACGATGGCCTCGACGAGGGTCTTCATGACCTCGCCGATGGCGACGCGCACGAACGGTGTGGTGTCGTAGGGATAGACCACCTTGACGCCGGCAGGGAAGAAATCGCTTAGTTCCTTCATCTTGGCCCGGACAGCATCGGCGGTATCCAGCGCGTTGGCGCCGGCGGCCTGGCGGATGGCCAGGCCGGAAGAGGGCTTGCCGTTGTAATAGACATCGACGCCGTAAAACTCCGTACCCAGCTCGGTGCGACCGATATCGCTAATTCGCACGATGGAACCGTCTGGGTTGGAGCGCAGCGGGATGGCCGCGAACTCCTCAGGCGTCTTGAGCATGCTCTGGACGACGATGGAGGCGTTAAGACGCTGGCCGGGGACGGATGGCGCGCCACCAAACTGACCGGCGGAAATCTCGGCGTTGTAGGTTTTCAGCCCTGCAGCAATGTCGTCAAACGTCATGCTGTACTTGGTAAGTTTCTCGGGATCGATCCAGACGCGCATGGCGTACTGGCTGCCGAAAATTTCAACCTCACCGACGCCCGGCACACGGGAGACGACCTTTTCCAGGTTCGATTTGGCGTAGTCGCGCAGATCGTCGCCATCCAGTTTGCCATCCTCCGAGATCAGCCCGACGATGATCAGGTAGTTCTTGGTGCTCTTGTTGACCGTGACGCCCTGATTCTGGACGACCTCCGGCAGGCTGGCCATGGCAGATTGGAGCTTGTTCTGTACCTGCGCCCAGGCGATGTCCGGATCGGTGCCAGGCGCGAAGGTCAGCTCGACGCGCGTGCCACCTGACGAATCGCTCGTGGAGGAGAGGTACAGCAATTTGTCGAACCCGGTCATCTTTTGCTCGATGATCTGGGTGACACTGTTCTCGACCGTCTCGGCGGAAGCCCCGGGATAGGTCGCGGTGATTGCAATGGTCGGCGGCGCGATCGGCGGATACTGCGAAATGGGCAGACTAACGATGGCCATGATGCCAGCCGCCATCAGGATGATTGCGATGACCCAGGCGAATACCGGCCGCTGCAGGAAGAATCTCGATAACATGGGGCGTCTCCGTTATTTCGAGGTTGCCGCAGGCTGGGCGGCATTGACCGGCGCTTTCGGAGCGTTCTCGAACGGCACCGCCTTCACAGTGGCGCCGGGCCGGACCCGTTGACTGCCTTCCGCGATCACGCGGTCGCCAGCCTCCAAACCCGAGGAAACAAGCCATTCGGCGCCGATCGCCCGGTCGATGACCAATTGTCGCAGTTCAACCTGGCCGGCGGCGTTCACAATCAAGGCCACGGGATTCCCCTTGGTGTCGCGCGAGACCGCCTGCTGCGGGACCAGGATGGCCCGGGGATTGACGCCCTCCTTCACGACCGCCCGGACGAACATGCCCGGCAGGAGAACGCC
>PMKA01000176.1 GCA_003157575.1 Opitutia bacterium | reverse complement strand
TCGACAAGCTCCCGTTCGACAAGCTCAGGGTCTGCGACACCGCAGGCAGGCTCAAGGCCATCTGCATGTCGAGCGTTGCCTAAAATCCGGAATCGTCCGAAGCTCGGGATATGGCAAAGTTGCGTTGGGGAGTTTTGGGAACCGGCACGATCGCCGGGACATTTACGCGGGGAGTCGCGGCGTCGCAGACGGGAGAGCTGGTTGCGGTCGGCAGCCGGACGCAGGAATCGGCGGACCGGTTTGCAAAGGAATTCGGGATTGCGCGGGCGCACGGATCGTATGAGCGGCTGCTCGCGGACGGGGAGGTGCAGGCCGTGTACGTTGCCACGCCGCACCCGCTGCACCTGGAGTGGACCGTCCGCGCGATGAAGGCGGGCAAACACGTCCTCTGCGAAAAACCCCTCGCGATGAACCGCGGCGAGGTGGCGACGATGATCGAGATGGCGCACGCCTACGGAGTGCTGCTGATGGAGGCGTTCATGTATCGGTGCCACCCGCAAACGGAGAAAGTGGTCGAATTGGTGAAGAGCGGAGTCCTGGGCCGGATCAACGTCATTGAAGCGACCTTCAGTTTCGACAACCCGTTCGATCCAAACTCCAGGCTTTGGAACAAGGCGCTTGGCGGCGGCGGAATTCTCGATGTCGGATGCTATCCCGTCTCCTTTGCGCGCCTGATAGCCGGCGCCGTGGAGGGGAAGCCGTTCGCCAATCCTGTGACGGTCGACGGGACCGCCTGTATCCATCCGCAATCGGGCGTGGACGTCACGGCGGACGCGACATTGCGGTTCGCGAACGACCTTGTTGCCAGGGTCGCGTGCGGGATCGGGCGCGCGCAGGACAGTTCGGCGCGAATCCGCGGCAGCAAATGCTGGCTGCACCTGCCGGAGCCCTGGCTACCGGCCCGGGAAGGGGGCACGGTGAGCCTCTTCATCCATCACACGAGCGCAGCCGCGCCGGAAGAAATCCGGATCGCTGCGCCGCCGCTCTATGCACTGGAGGCGGACGCATTCGCGACGGCGCTCGCAGCCGGGCGGCGCGAAGTGCCGCAGATGACCACGGCCGACACTCTGGGCAACATGGCCGCGCTCGACCAATGGCGCGAGGCGGTCGGGCTCGTCTACGACGCCGACAGAATGTAGGCCGCCGGGTCTCCGGCGCGGCTTCTGCCGCAACAAAACTGGAGGGCGAGCTTCCCGGCGAGCCGTGGGATTGCTCGCTGGCCGCATGGCCGGAAATCATCCGATTTTGTCCGCGAATCGAAGGCCAAATCGGCAGCGATTCCATTCATCGACACCCAGGATGAGAGGCGAGAAAAGCCTCTGCCAGTAGTTCAGGAGCGCCGTCGGCTTTAACTCCCTAATGAAGGCCGCAGGGGTTCGCTGTTGGCATCGGCCGTGCTTTTCCGGGCTTGTCCCACGCGCCGGCGTATTCCGGCTGTTTGCGACCACCCACAACCTATGTCCGGCAAAGAACACGACAGCGAATTCGGCAGCGGCGCGAAGGCGACCGATGTCTCAGATGACGTCAAGCTCCTCCATAGCATGGGTTATGCACAGGAACTCCTGCGGCGGATGAGCGGATTCTCCAACTTTGCGATATCGTTCTCGATCATCTGCATCCTCGCCGGAGGCATCACTTCGCTGCAGCTTGGGGTGAGCGCCGTGGGCGGCGCGGCTGCGGGCATCGTCTGGCCGGTGGGCGTCGGGTTTTGTTTCCTCGTCGCGCTGTGCATGGCGCAGATCGCCTCGGCCTTCCCCACCGCCGGCGGGCTTTATCACTGGAGCTCGATACTCGGCGGAAAAGGATGGGGATGGGCAACCGCGTGGTTCAACCTCGGCGGTCTGATCTTCGTGACCGCCGCGGTCAACGTCGGCGCGTACACTCTGTTTGTGAATTTCATCGGGCCGATGTTTGGAATCGATCCGTCGAAACTCACCCTTGTCCACCAGGCGATCGGGGTGATCGCGATCACGGTGACGCAGGCCCTGTTCAATCACTTTGGAATCCGGGCCACGACGGTTCTGACCGATTTCAGCGGCTACCTGATCTTCGTGGTGGCGATCATCCTCACGCTCGCGATGTTCATCTTTGCGCCGACACATGATTTCGGGCGCCTGTTTACCTTCACCAATTTCAGCGGCGCAACCGGCGGCGACGTCTGGCCGGGCAACCCGGGCATCGGCGTCATGTTTCTGCTCGGTCTCATGTGGCCGATCTACACGATCACGGGTTACGACGCCTCCGCCCACACGTCCGAGGAAACCGTTGACGCCGCGCGCAACGTGCCAAAGGGCCTGCTGCGTTCGGTCTATCTGTCCGGGATTTTCGGCTGGGTCATGGTCTCCGCGTTTGTCATCGCGCTGCCGAGCCTGGCCGACGGCGCAAAGCAGGGCGGCAACATCTTTCCGTGGCTGATGGACCAGGTCCTTCCCGGGACGTTTGGCAAGGTCCTGTGGGTGGGCATCGTCGTTTCCAACTACCTCTGCGGCCTGGCCTGCGTCACCTCGACCTCGCGGATGATCTACGCGTTCTCCCGCGACGGCGGTCTTCCCGCCTCGGGTTCATTGCGCAAGGTGTCGCCAAAGTGGAAGACCCCGGTCGTCGCAATCTGGACAACGGCCGCGCTCGCCATTGCCTCGACCCTGTATGCGCCCGCCTACTCGACGCTCACCGCGGCGTGCGTGATCTTCCTCTACATTTCCTACGTCATGCCGACCATCGCGGGCTTCTTCACCTTCGGAAAGAAATGGACGAAGATGGGGCCGTTCAATCTCGGCGCCGGAGTCTTCAAATCGCTGGCGGTGGTGGCGGTGGCCGGGGTGCTGGTGCTGGTCTGGATCGGAGTGCAGCCGCCGAACGACCAGGTCCTCACGGTCACCCTTGTCGCCGTCGGCGTGCTCACGGTCGCCTGGTGGGCGGGCGTAAGGCGCGTCTTCAAGGGACCGCCAGTCACTTCGATCGCGGCCGAGCCTGCGACCTCCGGCGGAAGGCTCACACCGGTGGGTGTCTTCACGGCTCCGGAGAGGGAGTAGCCTGCAGGGCCGGGCGGCTCGTTGACACGGCTGCCCGTCTCCCGTGAGCTGCCACCGCCCATGTCCCACTGGTCCTGCACCGTCGGTGCGCACAGCCACCACTTCGGCTCGTTGCGCGAATTGATGGCGAAGGCGACGCCGCGCCGTTCCGGCGACGAGCTTGCGGGCGTGGCGGCGGCCTCTGCGGAGGAACGCGTCGCCGCGCAGCAATGCCTTGCCGACGTTCCGCTGAGGCAGTTTCTCCAGGAGCCGCTCGTGCCGTACGAAGACGATGAGATCACCCGGTTGATCGTCGACACCCACGACGCACCGGCCTTTGCCCCGGTGGAAGGGCTGACAGTCGGCGGTTTTCGCGACTGGCTTCTGCGTTACGAAACAGACGGCGGTGTGCTTGCGGCGCTCGGCCCGGGGCTGACTCCGGAGATGGTGGCGGCGGTGGCGAAGCTGATGAGCAATCAGGATCTCATCCTCGTGGCGCAGAAGCGCCGGGTCGTGACCGCGTTTCGTTGCACGCTCGGGCTGCCGGGAAGGCTCGCCGTGCGGCTGCAGCCCAACCATCCGACGGACGATCCGAAGGGCATCGCGGCCGCGATCCTCGACGGCCTGCTCTACGGATGCGGCGACGCTGTCATCGGCATCAACCCGGCGACCGACAGCGTGCCTGCCGTGGAGACGTTGTTGCGGATGCTCGACGAACTCATCCGCAAATACGAGATCCCAACCCAATCGTGCGTGCTGGCGCACGTGACCACGCAGCTGCAGGCGCTCCGCCACGGGGCGCCGGTTGACCTGATATTCCAGTCGATCGCCGGCACCGAGGCCGCCAACAAAAGCTTTGGAGTCACCCTGGCGTTGCTGGCCGAGGCGCAGGCGGCCGCGCTTGCCCTCGGGCGGGGCACCGTCGGCCGCAACGTCATGTATTTCGAGACGGGCCAGGGTTCGGCGCTTTCGGCCGGCGCGCACCACGGCGTCGACCAGCAGACGCTGGAGGCGCGCGCCTATGCGGTCGCCCGCCGCTTCGATCCGCTGCTGGTCAACACCGTGGTCGGCTTCATCGGCCCCGAGTACCTGTATGACGGCAAGCAGATCATCCGGGCGGGTCTGGAAGACCATTTTTGCGGCAAGCTCCTCGGCCTTCCGATGGGCGTCGACGTCTGTTACACCAATCACGCCGAGGCCGATCAGGACGACATGGACACGCTGCTGACCCTGCTTGGGGTGGCGGGATGCAACTACATCATGGGCGTGCCCGGAGCGGACGACATCATGCTCGGGTACCAGTCCACCTCGTTTCACGACAGCCATTATCTCCGGCAGGTGCTTGGGCTGCGGCCGGCCCCGGAGTTCGAAGCCTGGCTGGAGAAGATGCGGATCGTCTCCGACGGGCGCCGACTGCTGCCGGTTGGCCGCGGCCACGCGCTCCTTGCACATGGAAACGACTGATCCAACGCCTGCCGTCAACGCCGATGCCCCGGCCGGTCCGGACGGGCGCGATCCGTGGCTGGAGCTGGCCGGATTCACGAGCGCCCGGGTGGCGCTGGGCCGCGCGGGCGGCAGCCTTCGGACAGGTTCGCTGCTCGATTTTCGCCTGGCGCATGCGCGCGCCCGCGATGCCGTTCAGTCGGCGTTCAATGCCGGCGGTCTTGAGCGGGATTTGAAGAGACACGGACTGGCGTCGTGCAGTCTCGCCACCTCTGCCTCCGACCGCCGGACGTTTTTAATCAGGCCGGATCTCGGACGAAGGCTCGACGACGCCTCGCGGCAGCGGCTGCAGGAGCTGGCCACCGGCTGGGGACATCGCGATCTGGCGATCCTTGTGTCCGACGGCCTTGCGGCGCAGGCCGCGGAACGCCACGCGGTCGCCGCAATTGTGCCGCTCGTCGAGGAGCTGCAGGGCGCGGGCTGGTCGTTGTTCCCGATTTTGATCGTGCCGTATGGCCGGGTGAAATTGCAGGACGAAGTGGGCCGGCTGCTTGGCGCCCGCCACACGCTCATGCTGCTGGGCGAGCGTCCCGGGCTCGGCTCGCCCGACAGCCTGGGCGCCTACTTCACCTTTGAGCCGCGTGCGGACAGGACGGATGCCGATCGCAACTGCGTCTCGAACATCAGGCCGGAGGGACTGCCGCCCGCCGCGGCCGCCCGGAAACTGGCGCAGTTGCTGGTGGAATCGGCGCGCCTCGGCGTAAGCGGCGTGGCGCTCAAGGACACCGGACTGCCGAAACCGCCCAAGCCGGCGGCACTGGGCTGATGTGCGCATTTGGAGTGGTTTGATTAAAAGGTGGCCGCGAGCGTGAGCGAGTGGGCGAAATTTCCGCTCGCTCACGCTCGCAGCTACGGTCCGATCCTCAGTATCCGCTGGTCGTCGACGCGGCGCCGGCTTCCTCGAGCACGAGCGCGACCGCATTGGACGTGCCGAGCCGCGCCGCGCCGGCGGAGATCAACGCCCGGGCCTGGGCGAGGGTCTTGATGCCCCCGGCGGCTTTGATGCGGATGGAGCCGCGGCGGCGGTCGGCGAACAATTTGACGTCGTCGACGGTTGCGCCGGCCGTGCCAAAGCCCGTCGAGGTTTTGATGAAGTCGATCCCGGCGTCCTCGCACGATGCAAGCGCCGCGAGCTTCTGCTCCCGGTCGAGAAAGCACGTCTCGACAATGACCTTTGTGAGCAGCCGGAGCTCGCGGGCGACCGCGCCCAGCCGCGCGAACTCGGCGGCGACTGCGGAGCGCCGGCCTTCGCGGAGGTCGCTGTAGTTCATGACGATGTCGACCTCGTGCACGCCTGCCGCCGCCACGGCGCGAATCTCGGCCTCCTTGGCTGCTGTCGACGTGCGGCCGTGCGGAAATCCGATGACCGTGCCGACATGAACCGGGGAACCGGCGAGGGCTTCTGCGGCCCGGAACACGCCCGCCGGATAAAGCATGACCGCGGCGAATCCGTGCTCGCGGGCGTCGATGCACAGGGTGTGCAGATCGGCGTCAGTGGCATCGAGCCGCAGGTTGGTGGAATCCAGGCAGCGGGCGAGGGGGGAGGTGGCCATTGCAGACATCCTAGCAGGCTTGCGGCCGGCGGGAAGCCGGGAGTGGGCAGTTCGTGACCTACGACGAACGGCAGGCGAAACTCGCTCAAGCCTGCGGCCTGAAGGTTGTCCGGCCGTGAGACGGAGCCGGTCAGGATTGAGTCCGTCCAAACCGTTCTATGCGCGTTGCAGGAGCCTGTCTGGCCGGGCCGCGGGGACGGGGGTTGCGCCGGCGAGAACAGGGAATTGTAGGAGCTTGCTTGCAAGCGTCGGCTTTTGATCGCCTGCGAGCAGGCTCCTACAACGTGGCGGTCCTCGTTCAATCCGGGATCTCATCGACAGTCTCGACGACCCGGGCGAAGCGGTCGGCGAGGGCCGCGAGATTGGCGCGGTGGACGATCGCGGCCGGTAACACGCCGCCGCGGCCATCGGGCAGGTCGCGCGTGGCGCAGGCGGAGGCGATGACGGTACAGCGATAGCCGTGGTCGAGCGCAGCGCGCACGGTCGTGCTCACGCACATGTGCGTCATGAATCCGACGACGATCAGGTGGCTTCGTCCGAGCGGCTTGAGCGCAGAATCGAGGGTGGTCCCGGCGAAGCTGCTCGGCAGATGCTTGACGATCACGGGCTCGCCGGGCAGCGGGACGACTTCATCGGCGATGGCGATATCAGGCCCGTTGGGATCGCAGATCGCACCGCCGGGACGACCGTGCTGGACGACGTGGATTACGGGCGTGCCCGCGGCGCGCGCTCGGGCGAGCAGTCGGGCGATTTCCGTCAGCGCCCGGTCGACGCCGGAAAGTGGCAGGCGGCCGTCGACGTAGACGCGTTGCGCGTCGACGATGACGACAATGCTGTCGCCGAGGCTGCCGGCAGGGTAGGCAGCGCCGGAGATTTCGAGCAGGGTGGGAGGCGAAGTCTGGTCTTTCATGGGTATCGGGCTCGGGATTTCACCACAGAGGCACAGAGAGCAGAAAGTCAACGCTTCGAACAGGCGAGTCAGCGTTGTCGCTCGTCGGCGGACCATCTTCCGGCGACGAACGGCCCGGACGCAAGGTCCGGCCCTACACGCCGTCCGGTCTTGGTGATTATCACTCGCAGGGCGGCGTTCGACTTCATGGTTCCCGCCTTAGGAATCCGCTGCGCTCGGGCGGCGGATTCCTCGCCATTGATCCCGCGTTCCGACCGTTTGTCTAAAGTTTGCCGCGGAGGTGCCTCCCTGCCTTAATGTGCGGACACATGGATCCCGTTCCCGCCAATCCCGTCCCGGTTGCAGACATCGGTCTGCGGCAGGAGGCGAGAGAGCGGTTGTATGTGTTCTGCCAGGCGGGCGGATGGGGCTTGCTGTTTGTGCTGGGGGTGGTGGTCTCGCTTTTGTTCGCGAAAAACGAAGACCGGATCGATCCCGGCGCCGTTGTCGCGCAGCAGGCCGTGGTCGTTGGGCTGGGGCTGCTGATGACCCACTATGCGCGCCCGCTGATGACCCGGTGGGGATGGAAACAACTCGGCTGGAAGCCTCTTGTGCCGCGGATTCTGGCGACCAGCGCGGCTCTTTCGTTCGTCTGGTGCCTGCTTGATTATGGCATCATCTACGGATTGATGCGCGCTCCGTGCACGGTTAAATTCAGTCCGTTTCTGCTGTTCGCCATCAGTTGGGTTCAAGGGACAACGCTGTTTGTCGGCTGGCTGTGCGTTTATTATTTCTACCACCTCTTTGACCGCTTCAACCGTTCCGAGATCGAGCGCCTGTGGCTTGCCACGAGCGTCAAGGAGGCCGAGCTGCGCGCCCTCAAATCGCAGATCAATCCGCACTTCATCTTCAACTCGCTCAATTCGCTGCGCGCGCTCATCGACGAGAATCCCGCCCGGGCACGCCAGGCCGTGACCCAGCTGGCGAACATCCTCCGTTATTCGCTCCAGTCGGGCCAGCTGGAGACCGTGCCGTTCGAGGAGGAGTTGCAGACGGTCAACGACTATCTCGCGCTCGAGCAGGTGCGGCATGAAGAGCGGCTGCGGGTCCGTCTGGATGTCGCCCCCGGCGCGCTCGGCCTGCCGATCCCGCCGATGCTTCTGCAGACTCTCGTCGAGAATGCGGTGAAATACGGAATCGCCCCGCGGCGCGAAGGCGGAGAGATCGCGATCAGCGCGGGCTGTGAAAAGGACGAGCTCCGCCTCACGGTCACCAATCCCGGCTCCCTGTCGGGAAAGGGCAATTCGACCGGAGTCGGCCTGCGCAACGCCGCCGATCGGCTGCGGCTTCTCTTCGGCGCGCGGGCCTCCCTCGAGCTGCGCGAAGATCCGCCGGGCCGCGTCGTCGCCGACGTGATCGTCCCCCTGGGAGCGACAGCGGTCGCCGCGGCGCGGGAGACGCCGCCGGTGCGCAACGCGGAGGACTCGGGAGCCCGAGAGCGGCGGACGGATACTAAACCGGCTCTTAAGGCATGAAAGCCCTGCTCATCGACGACGAACGTCTGGCGCGCAACGAACTGCGGCGCCTGCTTGCGAAGCACGCGGACATCGCGATTGCCGGCGAGGCGGCGAACGCCGACGAAGCGCGCCTCCGCATCGGCGAGCTGAGCCCCGATTTGCTCTTTCTCGACATTCAGATGCCCGGCGACGACGGATTTGCGCTGCTCGAATCGCTTGAGCCGCCGCTGCCCCGCGTGATCTTCACGACCGCCTACGACGAGTTTGCGGTGAAGGCGTTCGAGTTCAATGCGCTCGACTATCTGATGAAGCCCGTCGACCCGGCGCGCCTGGTTGCCGCGCTCGACAAGCTGCGGCGGCTTGATGGGAAACCGGCGGGAGTCGCGGCGGCGGGCGAGCGGCCGAACCGCCTCGGGCCGGACGACAAGGTGTTTGTCCGCGAAGGGGAGCGCTGCTGGTTCGTCGAGCTGAAGTCGATCCGCCTCATGGAGAGCGAGGGCAATTACACCCGGGTGCATTTCGGCGACGCCCAGCCGCAGCTGTTCCGCTCGCTCAACGCGATGGAGGAGCGGCTCGACCCCCGCTGCTTTTTCCGCGCCAACCGCCGCCAGATCATCAACCTCGCCTGGATTGACAGGATCGAGCCGTGGTTCAGCGGCGGGCTTCTGGTCCACCTCAAGGGCGGACTGAAGGTCGAACTCTCCCGCCGGCAGGCCCAGGCCTTCCGCGAACAAATGAGTCTTTGAGGGGAACCACGAATGGACACGAATGAACACGAATCGAAACTGATTCACGGCGAACTTGTCTACGCAATCGTCGGTTCTGCGATGGAAGTGCTCAATGGCCTGGGACACGGACTAAACGAGAAGCCGTACGAGAACGCTCTTGCGGTGGAATTCCGTCTTCGGAACATTCTGTATAATCAGCAGGTCCGCTATGATGTCACCTACAAGGGGCACAACGTTGGAGAGTATATTCCCGACTTGATTGTGGCGAATGCTGTGATTGTGGACACCAAGACGATCGATCGGATTACCGACATCGAGCGGGGGCAGATGATTAACTACCTGCGGATTACGAAACTGCGGGTCGGAGTGATCCTTAACTTCAAGAAGCCCAAACTTGAGTGGGAACGCATCGTGTTGTGAACAGGTCGGTGTCCCTTCGCCGAAACCAGCCGATCAAACCACGAATGCACACCAATCAACACGAATCAGAACAAGAGCACCGCTGCCGGGTTGGTTATATCACCGATCGGTTCCCCCGTGGCTCCCTCGGTAGACGATCAACGATTCTCCATGAATTAGTGTCCATTGGTGTCCATTCGTGGTTTCCCATCACATTAAACCGGTTCAGTGTCCATTCGTGATTCTACCCCTTATGATCGAAACCCGCAATCTCACCAAGGTCTTCCACGACAAGAAGCGCGGCGAAATCCGCGC
>PMKA01000054.1 GCA_003157575.1 Opitutia bacterium | reverse complement strand
CCACGCGAAAAACGACCCCTGCTTTCCGCACCCGCTCCCGCCATGTATGTCTAATGATGGCCCCACTTTCAGAATCCCCGGTTTTGGGACAGGCTCTACCTATCTTTTTCTTTAGGTGGTCAATTCCGAGGATGCGGTTGATCTCACCATAGGTGATGTCGGCCTCAGGTAAAACGCTGGAGAGAGCCGTCCGTAACGCTACGTGAGCGCAGACGAAGGTACTATTGTTCTGTTGAGCGTAAAGCACGCCAGTGACATCGAATTGACCGAACGGCGTTCTGATACGATACGTCCGCTGGCAGTGCATGAAATTGTTCTCGTTTTCGCTCCTCGGTGGCCGTAGGACCGATTCGTAGATATAAGAGCGAATCGGTTTGTTCGGGGCGTTGCTGAAATCTTGCTTGAAAATAGCATAACCCAAGAAGGCGTGGGAGGGAGGATGGATTACGGCCTTTGGTTCAGAGAAGAAGGTCAAGCGGCGCACGCGCGAGCGTGTGAATTCTGGCATACGGACGTGCAAAGCGGCATCCTCTTCCGCGAGAAGTTCGCAATCCTTCGCCACGATTTCCTCAATCAGAATGGATTGGTAGTTCAATTTCCGCGCAAGCGAAAGCACACGCCGCATCACCGGACGAGACGCGAACTCACGATCAACCAGGCGGAAATTCGAATATTCGTGGCCGGTGTCTTCGTGTAGGACAACAGTCCCTACCGCCGTTCGAAAGTTCATCCGGAGGATACGAAGCAATCAGTTGATTGCTCAGTATGTTCCTGCAGCTAAGGGGCGTGCCTCTCGGGTGTATCGCCGGTTGCGCTCAACATACCTCTCAACCGAACGCTCAACTGCTTGAGCATCCGGTTGCGGGAGGTGCATTCCCGACGACGATTTCGGCCCCGCACCAAAGGTATGCTCACCACCTGTGTGGGCCTGCAGGGCCTGTAACGCCCTAGTCACGTCTTCTACGGCATTTTCGTTGTAGGTTGGCATGGCGACCTGTCCGGCTAATCTAGCCATTTAGAACCCTTAAGCGAACAACTGGGGTGAACGCGTGTCGAAACAATTGTTCCGGCACATCTCTTCGGATTTCTGTTCTTCGGCGTGTTGTCACTTCAAATCAGATCGGCAAACGAGTATCCGCGCCGAAGCTGCAGATTGAGACTGTCTTCCATCGCTGGTCCTCCGATGGACAAGTTGCCTTTAAACGAAACAAGGCACTCATGTGGAGTGGATAAGGGCAGAAACGATGATCATATCGGACAACGGTCGGCGCCCCTTGGCAAGCAAAATCTTGGATCATTCCTTTTGGCCCGAAGCACCTGGACGGCATTCAGCGCCACGGGCGATCAGAGGCCGATGTCAACTCCACGCGCCGGTGGCTTGGGAGGCATCTTACTCTTGAATTCCGCGTGCTCGGGCGCGGCGCCGAAGTCTTTTACCTCCTGAAGCGATGACAAGTCTGGGAGGCCGGGGATTTCCCTGATTCGCTCGCAATGCACGCGCGCAGAAGGCAACCAATCGAGGTAAGCGTGGGCCGGGTGAACTGTGCAATGGCAACGTCTGGCCGCCGTCACGATCTGCTTGAACTGAAGCTTAATATCGGTGCCCGTAGGGAAGGTGGCCTCGTAAACGATTGAAGCAAACCCGAGGATGAGACGCTGAGCCCGCGTCACGGCGACGATTTGAAGCGAATTCCAAGGATGGTATTCCCTGACGTTGCCGGTCTCCAGGACGAACCACCCATCTTTTGCCGGCACGTTGTCAATCGGCGGTGGACCGTTCTGGCGACGTGGCCGCTCGGAGGCCTCAGTTGCCACTACGGTGTAGTCCAGCGGCCTGCGTCCAAAGGTCGAGCCGGTGCTGAACTCGGTCTGCCGCTCTGCGAGCAAATCGCGCAGGGCAAATGAGGGGTTGGAACATTCCAGGACGAGACAGCTCGTAGTCGCAACAATGGTAACGCTGTCAGCGAAGACCCGAAAGTAGAGGATCGTATTCGCGGCGAAGCACACCTGGTCCGCAATGATTGGTGCATTCATCGGAGGCTTTTCAGAATCACTGTTACGACGGCTGCGGTGAGAACGAGGCCAAGCCAGAACATTGCCTTTGTTGATCCAACGAGGTCGCGAACCGTGTCCAATAGCCTCTCCAGGTCTTGCTTGACCGCCGCCATTGGATCCCGTTGCTCTGCGCTTCCCGCCCGCTGGAGCCACTCCCGCTTGACAGCCTCGGTGCATGCGCCCGGGAGCGTCGCTTGCAAGGTCGCAAGTGCGGCCTTGTTTTCCGCCAATGCTTGATTCGTCGCCTTGGTGGCAGCGGCGATGATCGTAGCGAGGTCCATCATTTTTTCCAGGACAAGCCGAACATCGTCTTCCTCGGGTGCAGGGGAAGACGCGGCGGGTGCTGCCGGCAGGGAGGATCGTAGAGGGTCATGTCTTGTAGATTGTGATTGACCGAGCTGGTGCGGTATAGGAAGACGCGAAAGCGTCATGCCGCGTACGCTGCGTATCGAACGGGAGGATAAAGCCGAAAGGGGCATGTTTTGTAGTTTGTAGTCTTGCGTTGGAAAGCCGCCACCCGCCGGCTGACCTCGTGCAGGCTGCCCATGTGCAGTTGCTCCGACAACCAGCGGTTGTGGTCGCCGTCGTTCTCGCCTTCATCGGATAACGTCCGGAATCTTGCGCACATTTTCTGACTGGGGTAGTTCGGAGGAAGGACCCACCCCATGAACGAAGACAGTACCTCCGACGCTGC
>PMKA01000268.1 GCA_003157575.1 Opitutia bacterium | reverse complement strand
TGCCGACCTCGGCCAATCTGACGCGCAACCGCACGGCGACCGAGGAGCGGGGCGACAGCTATGGCGGCTACCGCACGAGCCTCGACGTAAACCAGGTCCTTCTCAACGACAAGCTCGCCATCCGTGTCAGCGGCATTTTCCAGCACGAGGCCTTCGAACGGAAGCCCTCCGGCGTCGATACCGAGCGTGTCAAGGGGATGATCAAATACCGGCCTTTCAAGAATACGACGATCACCGCGTCTGCCAGCAATTACCATGCCTACGGGAACCGGCCCAACAGCCTCCCGCCGCGCGACAATGTCTCATACTGGATAAACAAAGGAAAGCCCTACTGGGACCCGGTGACCATGACAATCCACAAGGCGGACGGCTCCTATTACAACAGCACCCAGGCGGCCTCGACCTTTACTGCGGCCACCTATAACGGGCCGGATGTCTTCACCTCCAGTTATCTGGGTTACAACCACAACCAGATGTTCATTGATCAGGACGGTCTGGCTTATTGGAGCGCGTCGCAGATCACGACCAACACCACCGTGCTTCCCGGCGCAACTACCGCAGGCCCTACTCCGAGCTCGAGCGGGAGCGCCAGCAGCTTCACCGGTCAGCATTACCTGCAGCTCTCGGCGGCCGCCGGCTCAGTGTTCTCCGGAACGGCTCCCCGCCCCTTCGGGCAGCCGCTCTTCAACACAACGCCCACGATTAACGACAAGAGCATCTACGACTGGTCGTCCATCAATATTTCCGCCCCGAACCGCTTTTGGGATCGCACCCGAACCTATTACGTCAAGCTCGATCAGATTGTCCTTGATACACAGATACAGACCCTGGCGGCCCAGGCTGCCTTCATGCGGGAGGACTCCGACCGCTGGACCCGCAACCTCCTCGGCGTTGGGAACGACAACGGCCAGTCCGGCCAGCTGACGGTGGATATCAACAAATACCTGCTCAATGGCTCGCCCAACCCGTACTTCATGCGGCCCTACATCGCCTCGGACAAGCCTCGCACGCAGGAAAACCCGCAGAAGTGGGATACGTCGCGCGGACAGCTTGCCTACAAGCTCGACCTGACCAAGGAGAGCAACCTGCTCAAATGGCTGGGCCTGTTCCAGCTCACGGGTTACGGCGAATACAAGTACCGCATGAACCGCCAGTACTCCTGGCGCGACGCCTTCTCCTCTCCTGTGACCTGGGTTCCCACGGGAGAATATACGGGGTTCCAGAGTTCCCCGACCGGGACCCCGGTCAACATCCCCGTCACCCAGGGCGAATATCGGTATTATGTCGGCGCCGCCAACAGCGTCCAGGTCCAGTACGCCCCCGCCGACTTCAGTTACGGCACCTACCCCTTCACGTGGGTCAGCCGCTCCGGCAGCTCTTCCAACTACACCTATACGACCCACACCGACAGTATTACGCTCGGCCAGGTGGCCGCGGACAAATCCGGCGGCAGCTACAACAGCAGGACTACTCTGAAGACCGCCGGCATCGTTGGGCAGAACCACCTCCTGGACGATCGCCTGATCACGACGCTCGGCTGGCGCAACGACTCCACCTGGACCGCGTTCGGCAATCCGGGCCAGCCCTACACAAACGACTATCTGTACGGCGACGGCATGACGTTCAATAGGGACATCATCGACCACTGGTCCACGACCGTTTACAAGAACACCGGCCACACCACCAACGTGCAGNNGGAGGCGGACATTTCCTCGGGGAATTGATCGGCGGCCTGTCGTTATACACGAACCGCTCCAACAGCTTCCTGGCGACCCTTCCCGCCCAGGATCTCTACAAGAACATCCTGCCCAACACCACCGGCTCTGAAAAGAGCTGGGGCCTCGGCCTCAATCTCTTCGGCGACGCTCTGCAGATTCGCGCCACGCACTATGACGACCTCCAGAAGAATGCCCAGACCACCGATCTCAGCACGATGGCCCAGCGCGTCCTTCGCATGGACTTCTATACCTCCGGCGCCGGCAGCCCCACGCCCTACCTCAACCTCTACAACAATGCCACGCACTGGGTCCAGTTCTCCAACCCGAGCTGGTCGACAACCCAGATTGCGACAGAGGTCCAGAAGGAGATGGGCTTCAGCGCCGCCGACAACACCTACTACTCCAATGCAACTCCGCCGATCGGCGCCACCGCCGACGTTCGTTCCGTCGGAACGGAGATCGAGATCAACTACAATCCCACCCACTACTGGACAGTGGCGGTTGCGGCCACCAAACTCGAACAGAGCAACAACAATATCGACAAGGCGCTGGTGAATTGGATCAACGATCGCATGTCGATTTGGACCACCATCGTCGATCCGTCGATCACCACCGCCAATGCGACGACGGAAAACAACCCAAACAAGCTCTGGTGGCTTCACCACTATTCCGCTGCTCCCTCCACCGGCCAGGCCGCCTCCTTTGCGATTACGGCCCAGACTCCGGCTGACAATTTCAATGCCTTCGTGAAGGCGCCCTTTGCGGTGATGCAAGCGCAGGAAGGCAAGACCAGCCCGGAGATTCGCCCCTACTCGTTCCGGCTCAGCACGAGCCTCCAGCTCGCCGGGCTTTCCGCCAACAAATACCTCAGAGGGGTTACCGTCGGCGGCGCCGTGCGCTGGGAGGACAAGGCCGCCATCGGCTACAACGGCATCATGGCCGACCCTTCAACCGGCGTTTATACCTCCCTGAATCCCGACAGCCCGATCTACGACAAGGCCCACTACTACGTGGACCTGTTTGCTGCTTACCGGACCAAGATGTGGAGCAACAAGGTGGGCGTCACCGTCCAGTTCAACGTGCAGAATCTTGGCGAGACCGGGCGGCTGCAGCCCATCGGCGCGTTCCCCGATGGCACGATCAGCACCTACCGCATTGTCGACCCGCAGAAGTTCATCCTCTCAGTCAGTTTCGAGCTCTGATGAACCGCGGGCGGGCGGGCTACGTGCCTGCCCCGCGCTCCAAAGGGCGGGCCCCGTGCCCGCCCTTTTTTATTTCCGCTCCGCACATCGCATTGACCGTAGATTCTGCAGTTGCGGCTTCCACTCCAGGTAGCTGCGAGCGTGAGCGAGTGGCCGTGCTTGACTTGATTTCCTGAGGAGGCGTTTTCGAGCCTGCGCCAGGTAGCTGCGAGCGTGAGCGAGTGGCCGTGCTTGACCCTGTGGTTTCCGATGAGAATGTTGGCGCCGGCCCGAAATCAAACGCGAAGGCGATCGCCCATCGCCGCGTCAAGCCCGGCCCGTCAGGAGCTCCCTTGACCGGCCTCCCGGTTCGTTCTGCACCATGACCCCACGCCCCGACGCCCTCAGGCAGACCTCTCCGGCCCACCCCCGGGGGCTCCCGCGCGCGTCGCGCAACGGGTGGTGGTGCGTGCTCGTCTTCGCCGCCGTCCTCGCCGCCTACACGCCTGCGTTATTCGGGGATCTCCTTTGGGACGACTCCGGCCATATTACGCGTTCCGAACTGCGCTCGCTTGCCGGCCTCGGGCGGATCTGGACGGAGGTCGGCGCCACGCAGCAATACTATCCTGCTCTTCACACTGCTTTCTGGATCGAGCATGCGCTCTGGGGCGACTCCGTTCTCGGTTATCACCTGGTCAATCTCATTCTGCATGCCGCAGCCGCGTGCCTTTTCGCGCTCGTGCTCCGCCGGCTCTGGGACTCGGGCGGTCGCCCTTCGACGTCGCTCAGGGCATTCGCCTCCGAGCCGATGGCCGCAGGCCATGAGCGGAGGCGGTACGCCGGAGCCGAATGGTTCGCCGCGCTCCTCTTCGCGCTCCATCCGGTCTGCGTCGAGTCCGTCGCCTGGATTTCCGAACAGAAGAACACGCTTTCGACCGTCTTCTATCTGGCCGCGGCGCTGGCCTATCTCCGCTTTGCGCAGAGTGAAAGTGAGCGGGGACGCGCCAGCGCGCCCGTGGCGCAAAACGTTCTGCCTCGCCGCGCCCCCCCCCACTCTCACTTTCACCCTCACTCGCGCCCGTGGCCCGCGTACTGCCTCGCGACCTTGTTCTTCGTCCTGGCGTTGTTCGCCAAGACCGTGACGGCCACCCTGCCGGCGGCCCTGCTCTTGATCTTTTGGTGGCAACGCCGCCGGCTCTCCTGGCGCCGCGACGTCGCGCCGCTCCTGCCGTGGTTCGCCCTCAGCGCCGGCTGCGGGCTTTTCACCGCGCACTTCGAGCGCAAGCTCATCGGCGCACAAGGCGCGGATTTTTCGCTCAGCGTCATCGAA
>PMKA01000062.1:3561-7442 GCA_003157575.1 Opitutia bacterium | reverse complement strand
GCGGGTGTTGATTTGGTGGCGCAGATGCTGGATGTGGTGGCGGATAAGACGGGTTATCCGGTTGAGATGCTGGATTTGTCGATGGCGCTTGAGGCTGATTTGGGGATTGACTCGATTAAGCGGGTGGAGATCCTGTCGGCGGTTCAGGAGCGGATTCCTGGGTTGCCTGATGTGGAGACGGCGACGATGGCGGCGTTGACGACGTTGCAGGAGATTGTGGATTACCTGCAGTCGTTGATTGCCCCGGCTGGGCATAACGGTGCTTCGGCGATGCCGGCACCACCACCGGCCCCGGCCATCCCCAACGGCACACCGGTAGGTGAGTGCCTCCCTTTTGAGTTGGCCGGAGCAACGATCGCCCGCCACGCGGTGCGCGCGGTCGCTGCTCCGGCTAGCGGGATGGGCATGCCAGGCCTGTACACGGCTTCCAACGTCGAGATTGTCGCAACCCAGGACGCCACGGCCGAGGCACTCGCCGCGATCCTGCGCACCCACGGCATCGGCGCGACGATTGTGTCCGAGCCCAGTGCCAATGCCGAGGCGGTGATCCATCTCGGCGGTCTGCTGCCAACGACTACCCGTGAAGACACGCTGGCCGTTAACCGGGTGGTATTCGCGGACGCCCAGCGCGTCGCCGCCAGATTCGAGGAACGCGGCGGCGTCTTCATCACCGTTCAGGACACTGGCGGCACCTTCGGTCTACTCACCGAGCCCGGCCCGCGCGCCTGGGCCGGCGGCATCGCCGCCCTCGCCAAGACTGCCGCACAAGAGTGGACAACGGCACAGGTCAAAGCCATCGACATTGCGCTTGGACACCAGTCCCCGATTTCCGTCGCCGAAAGCCTCGCCCAGGAGATCTTGGCCGGCGGAGCGGAATTGGAAGTGGGTCTGGGTAGCACGCACGGCCGGGTCACGGTCGTCGCGGACGAGCGGCAGGTGACCACCCACACGCGTCGCATCGACTATCGCGACGTGATCGTCGTGTCGGGGGGAGCCCGCGGCGTGACCGCCGCTTCGGTGATTGCCTTGGCCAATGAGACGCAGGCCAGCTTCGTCCTAATCGGGCGTACGGAACTCGGTGATGAACCATCCGCAGCGCGCGGACTCGCCAGCGATGCCGACCTCAAGCGGGCGCTACTCGCTGATGCCGCGGCACAGGGGCTCAAGCTCACGCCCAAGCAGCTGGAACAACAGGTGCAGCGCATCTTGGCCGATCGCGAGGTGCGTGCGACCCTTGCCGCCCTCACAGCCGTCGGCTCCCGGGTCCGCTATGCGGCGGCCGACGTGCGCGAAGCGTTACAACTGAGCGCCCTTCTCGACAGCGTGCGAACTGAGTTCGGGCCCATCACCGGTTTGGTACACGGCGCCGGAGTATTGGCCGACGCGCCCTTGCACAAGAAGACGCTGGATGGGTTTGACCGTGTCTTCGAGACAAAAGTCGGCGGTCTGTGTGCGCTGCTTGACGCGACGGCCAGTGACCCGCTGAAGCTCATCTGCCTGTTCTCATCGGTGGCCGCGCGCGGCGGAAACGCCGGCCAAAGCGACTACGCCATGGCCAACGAAATACTCAACAAGGTGGCCTTGGCGGAGCAGGCACGCCGTGGTCCAGCCTGTCTAGTTCGTGCCCTGGGCTGGGGACCGTGGGACTCCGGCATGGTTACGCCCGGCCTCAAGGCGATGTTCGAGTCACGCGGCATCTCATTGATCCCGCTCGCGGACGGCGCGCGGGCATTCGTCTCGGACGTGCTGGACGCGCAGACCGGGAGTCCGGAGGTGACCCTCGGGGACGGCGTATTGGCAGGCGTTATGAGCCCCGAAGGCCGGGTCGCGCGGGTCGTGGCCCATGTGAAGCGTCAGCCTTACCTGCTCGATCACCGCGTCCAGGGCAAGGTCGTGCTGGCCGTCGTGCAGGTCCTGGAGTGGTTCGTGCGAATGGTTGAAGCATGCAGGCCCGGGCAAAGTGTGGATCGCATCCTCGACCTCAGGGTGCTGCGCGGCGTGACATTGGACGACTTCGAGCGACAAGGTGACCCGATGCTGGTGCGGTGCGCGCCGGTAGACGGTGAGCCGAATCGCCTGACGTGCACGTTATCCGACAGCTCCGGACCGGCTGCCTACTACTCTGCGGCGGTCGAAATGGGTTCGGGCTCAAACGTTTTACCGACCGTATCGATGGCTGGACCCAGCGGTCGCGAGCTGGACCGCGAGATGTGCTACCGCAGCGACGCGCTGTTCCACGGCCCGGCATTCCAGGTCCTCAATAGCGTGGACTCCGGGTTTTCGACCGCGACGGCATCCTTATCCGGTCTGACAGCGGCGGGCTGGCCGGGCGAGGGNNTGGAGCTTCGAACAGCTCGGTCGCAAGGTGCTGCCGCTGCGGGTCGGAGAGGTCATCCGCTACCGAGCTGGTGCGCTGGGCGGCGGATTGCGGTGTGAGCTGTCCAATGGTGAGGCCAAGAACAGCCGAGCGGTCTGCGATCTCGATCTCTTCGATGCAGACAATGTCTTAGTTGCCAGCATCAAACGACTCGAGTTGTATCCCTACGGCAGCTGACGCAACGACGCCCGGGGATTCGTATTGAAGTTTGAGCCTATTGCAATAGTCGGCCAGGGCTGTGTCCTGCCCGGGGGCCTGAACGCCGGCGAATTGTGGAAGACCGTGCACGAGGGCCGCGATGTTCTCGGGTCACCGCCGCCGGATTATTGGGGGGTTTCGGCGGCACACGTCCTACGAGACCAAAAGGACGCCCCCGACGTCGACCACACCTGGTCGGATCGTGGCGGATACGTGCGCGGTTTCAACGAAATTTTCGACCCCGGGCCTCTCCTGCTCGAGGCTGATGACCTTCATGGTTTGGATCCGCTGTACCTGTGGGCCGTCGAGGCCGCCCGGCAGGCTCTTGAAAGCGCTGGCTGGCACCCCGGCGAAGTCCCGGGCTCAGCCGGGCTCGTCCTCGGCAACTTGAGCTACCCGACGAAGACCATGACTGACCTGGCCGAAAAGGTTTGGCGTGGTAGCGACCACAGGATCGATTGGCGCAATCGATTCATGTCGGGGTTGCCGGCACATGTCATGTCTAACGCACTGGGATTGACAGGAGGCGCCACCGCCCTCGACGCTGCCTGCGCATCCTCCTTGTACGCAATCAAGCTGGCATGCGATCGACTCCAGGACCGCACTGCGGACGTGATGGTGGCGGGAGGCGTCAACGGCGCCAGCAACTTACTGCTACACGTTGGCTTCAGTGCGCTGCAGGCGTTGAGCCGTACCGGAAAGTCGCGACCCTTCCACAGCGGCGCGGACGGTTTGGTACCTGCCGAAGGCGCGGCATTCCTGGTTCTCAGGAGGCTGGAAGACGCGGTCGCCGACAACAGCACCATACTGGGCGTCATTCGGGCCGTCGGGCTCAGCAATGATGGCCGAGGACAGGGACTGCTCGTACCATCGCAGGAGGGTCAAGAGCGATCGATGCGGCTCGCTTATGAAATGGCCGAGCTTGAGCCGCGGGATATCTCACTCATAGAGTGTCATGCCACGGGAACCTCGCGTGGCGACCTGACCGAATTGATGAGCATGTCACGCATCTTCGATGGCATGGCGAACATACCCATCGGATCACTGAAATCCAATCTGGGACATTCCATCACGGCATCCGGGGCCGCGGGAGCGATCAAGGTGCTCGCGGCGATGCGCGCAGGCGTGCGTCCCCCGACACTGCACGTCGACGATCCCCTGCCGTTCATAGCCGACTCGCCATTCCGTCTACTCACAGAGGCCGAACCGTGGCTGTGCAACGGACCCCGCCGCGCCGCGATCAACAGTTTCGGGTTCGGCGGCAACAACGCCCACCTGCTACTCGAAGAATGGATCGAGCCTACCG
>PMKA01000062.1:0-3502 GCA_003157575.1 Opitutia bacterium | reverse complement strand
CCGAGATCTGCCTCGATGTCACGCAAACACGCTTTCCCCCAGCCGATCTCAAGCAGACGTTGCCTCAGCAATTGGCAATTCTCGGTACGGCCCTCAACATCGACAAGTTGATCAGCGATCTGCCGCCGGACAGGACGAGCGTCATCGTCGGGATGGGTTGTGACGCCGAGGTCACACGGTTGGGTGTGCGCTGGCGTTTGGCCGACGAGATCGATGACCCGGTCCAGTTGGCGGCAGCGCGCGATGGCGTCGTGCCGGGGTGGACGGCCGCCGGTGTGGTTGGTGCCATGCCCAATATCGTCGCGAACCGGTTGAACAGACAATTCGATCTGAGGGGGCCGAGTTTCACAGTCTCTAGGGAACAACTCTCCGGCACTACGGCCCTAGAGACGGCCGCACGAGCACTGCGGCGCGGCGAGGTTGACGCGGCTGTTGTCGGTGCGGTGGACCTCAGCTGCGAACCGGTGCACGAAGCGGCGGCACAGGCGCTTCTCGGATCTGAAGAGCAGACGCCTGCTGACGCCGCCGTTGTGTTGGTTCTCAAACGCGCCGATGACGCACGTCGTGACGGCGATACGGTTCTCGCCACGCTGCCGGCAGCTCAGAACGCGCATGGTGAGTGCCTTCACTTGGGGACTGCGCCCGGCACGTTGAATGTCTCGCCGCTACTCGGCCATGCCCATGCGGCATCGGGATTACTTCATGTTGCCGCAGGTGTGCTGTACGGCCTCCTCGGCGTGTGGCCAGATGGCACGCCGTGGACAGCTGAAGAGCGGGCAGTGGTTATCGAGCTCAACGCGTTAGCCGGCCAGGAGCAGCGGATCGTGTTGGTGCCGCCCGCGGCCAAGCATCGCGACGTGGATGCGCTAAGCGCTGTGTTCTCCGCGGCCACCCGATCCCAAGCGGCGAAGCCTGCACGGTTGTACTTTCCAGCTCACCTGCCCCCTGTTCGGCTACCCAATCTCTTTTTAGCTCCGCACGCTTCGATGATTCCGGTTTCCGCCGGGGCTACCGATAGCGACGACCCACCGCCGGTGCCAATCCGTACGGATGTTGCGGGACAGCAAACCAACACTTCTCAACTGGAGCAGCTCATGACAACAGACCTGCCGGTTCCACCAGCTTTGCCTAAAGCCGCGCAGGCATTGGCGCGGGTGCCGCTGGGCGCAGAACTGGTTGCGCAGACGCCGCCCGAGCCACTGACGATTGGTCATGACTTAGCCCCTCAAACGGCCCCTCGAACGGCCCGCGATACGACTGCTCAAACAAGCGATCGCAACGGTGTTGGCGCTACCGCGGCGCTGCCGCCGCAACCGCGAACGCCGACGACGAATGATCTGAAAACATCGGCTCGTAATGGAGTCGACTACTTTCCTGGCGGAGGCGCCTACCGGGCGATCCAACCCGCCCGACCCGTCGACAAGGAGGTGCCGAAACCGACAGTCAAGCGCGCGCCGGTGGGCCTAACGCTCGACAAGGACGGCCTGCGCGTACACGCCTCGGGCAAGATTTCGGACATCTACGGTCCGGCCTTCACCGTGCAAGACAACTACCGGCGACAGGTACGGATGCCCGAACCTCCGCTGTTGCTGGCGGACCGACTGCTCGGCATTGACGCTGAGCCGGGGACGGCCGGTACGGGAACACTGTGGACCGAAACCGACGTCACTGCCGACGCGTGGTGGCTTCATCAGGGTCGCATGCCGGCCGGAATCATGATCGAGACCGGGCAGGCCGATCTCATGCTCATCTCCTGGATGGGTGCGGATTTTGCGAACAAAGGCGATCGGGTATATCGCCTGCTGGGCTGCGAAGTGACCTACCTGGGCGGCTTGCCCGAGATCGGCGACACCCTACGATTCGATATCCACGTAGACGGCCACGCGCGCCAGGGCGACATCCGCATGTTCTTTTTCCATTACGACTGCACGATCGACGGCGTCGAGCGGATGTCAATGCGGAACGGCCAAGCCGGCTTCTTCTCCGACGAGGAGCTGGCGGCGTCGGGCGGGATCCTTTGGCGCCCTGAGGATGAGACTGTCAGCGGTCCCATGGAATCGACACCGTCGCAAACGTCGCGCACCTCATTGCGTCGCGCCGATCTGGAGGCGATGGCGGCAGGCGAGATCTGGCACACGTTTGGCACCGGCTTCGAGGTCGCGGCCAGCCACACTCGCACGCCGAGTATCTCGGCCGGCGACATGTTGTTCGTCGACGAAGTAACCCAGCTGGATTTCTCCGGTGGTCCTTGGGGCCGGGGGTATCTGCGGGCAATTGCCCACGTGAATCCCGAAACTTGGTACTTTGCTGGTCATTTCAAGAATGACCCCTGCATGCCCGGTACGCTCATGTACGAGGCGACGATGCAGACGATGGCGATCTACATGACCGCCCTCGGCATGACTTTGGAATGCGACGGGTGGCGTTTTGAACCCGTGCCGTTCGAGACCTATAAATTGCGCTGCCGCGGGCAGGTCACGCCACAATCGCGCGAGCTGGTCTACGAGGTGTTCGTGCGCGAGGTTGTCGCCGGGCCCGAGCCCACTCTGTTCGCCGATCTGCTCTGCACCGTCGACGGCTTGCCGGCTTTCCACTGCCGGCGAATGGGACTGCGACTCTCACCCGGATGGCCGATGGATCTGGGCGTCGAAGAGCTGGCCGGATATGTCGAACCCAAAGCCGTCGCCGCGGCCGAAGGAATCACGTTCGATTACAAAGCGATGCTTGCCTGCGCCATCGCCAAGCCTTCCCTGGCGGTTGGTCCCCTCTACGAGAAGTTCGATTCGCACCGACGGGTTCCGAGACTGCCGGGTCCGCCTTACCACTTCATGTCTCGGGTAACCGAGGTGGTCGGTGAACTCGGTGTCGTGAAGTCCGGCGCGGAGGTTGTCGCGGAGTACGACGTCCCCAGCGACGCCTGGTATTTCGCAGAGAACAAGGGCTCGAACGGGAAACTGACGATGCCGAACGCGGTCCTCATGGAGATCGCGCTACAGCCCTGCGGCTGGCTGGGCGCGTACGTTGGTTGCCCGCTGGACAACGACGTGGACCTCTTTTTCCGCAACCTCGACGGAACGGGGACACAGCACCGGGAGATCACACCGTCGACCGGTACGTTGCGGATCAAGGCCACGCTGAAGAGCTACGCCCAGGCGGGTGGAACCATCATCGTGCGCTTCGACGGCGAAATCGACGCGGATGACGGACTCATCTACACGTTCGACACAGTGTTCGGATACTTTCGCCGTGAAGCGTTGCAGCAGCAGGTGGGGCTCCCGGTCACTGAGGAGCAGCGCGACTTGTTGGAGATTCCCTGCAGTGCGCCGGTTATCGACCTGCGCGCCCGCCCGGAGGAATTCTTCGGCCCAGGGGCTCGGCTGGCCGACCCGATGCTGTTGATGATCGACCGGGTGACGGGCCGTTGGCCCACCGACGGCCGCGCTGGTCTGGGCCGGTGGCGTGCCGTCAAGGATGTCGATCCCGACGAGTGGTTCTTCAAGGC
>PMKA01000129.1 GCA_003157575.1 Opitutia bacterium | reverse complement strand
GGAGCGCCCGGCTTGAGCGCCTCTGCCATGCGCCCAAAGACGGCCGACATTCCTTCGGTGAAATGCTCGATATCCCTGCCGAGGGTCACATTGCCCGTCAGCTCCTGTCGCTGCCGCGTGGACGAGCTCTCGAACTCCTTGAACCGTTCGCCAAGCAGCCGCCGCAGCCACACGTAGCAGAAGTCCATCAGCTCGGCGTACTGCACATTTCCGAAATAGGGCGGATCGGTGAAGACACCGTCCAACGAACGTCGGGGCAGATCCCTGACCGCCGAGTCGCCACATTCGATTGTGACGGCCCGCGTTTCAGGCGATGCAATCCCATTGCGCTTCTCACCGATCCATTCACCCGCGATAGGAACGGTGACCTTGTCCGCTCCGCAATGCCGGATTTCAAACGGTGCTTCACAGTAGGCTTTTGCCTTTGCGTATTTCTCGATGACATTCGCCCATCCGCCGCTGCCAATCGAGGCGCCGGTGATCGGATTCCGGATGCCCAGCAGGTTGGACTCCGCCTGAATCAGGCCGACAGGGAAGCCATGGACGGAGAAAATATCCAGCGACTTGAGCGCCATCGTGTCGTAGCGGCAAAGCAGGTTTTGATAGCGGAGCAAGTCGGAGAGGTTTGTTGCAAGTGCGTGCAACAGCCGCTCGTCCTTTTGCGCACTGACGAGCCGAGCGCTCAGTTCAAGGCCCAGAAGCTGGCGAGCGTTGAACATCTCTCGATAATGCCGGTACCCCCAGCGATGAAGCCGGTCCGTCTCGTCACCCTTCGGAATTGCATCATCGGGAACGAATTTCACCCGCAGCGCGGCCAGTCGTTTCTCCGCTTCCGCAACCCTCGAGAGATCCTCGGCGTCCGGTTTTTTGAAGAACCGCCCTTCGTGGGGCCGAACGCACTTTGGGTTCGTGTATTCGATGGCAAACATCCGGTGACTCAGCGGCCCGCCATTCCCGGACGGAACCCTGTGCTCTTTGCCGCAATGAGGACATGTCAGCCTTCCCCGGGATACGGGGCCGTCCACACGAAGCTCAACCCGGCAGCATCGGCACCGACCGGGATTGTCGATCGACTTCACCTCGTTCAGCTCCCCGCAAGCGGGGCAGACGAGGACGTTTCGCGGATGCCTGCGATCCTCGGCCAGGAGGTAGCCGGGGAACAAGTCGACATCCTTTCCGCATCCGTCGCAGCGCAGGATCTTGACCCAGAGAAAATATTTCACCGGCACCGCATCCGCCCCGTCCACAACGCACCGCGTGGTGTAGAGATGTCCGATCTCCCTTTCGAGCGCCGCCCGCAAGCGCGCAGCCGCGGCTCGGTAGGCTTTTAGGTCAATGTGGTCGAGCTGCTCCCGAACGATCCACCAGGACATCGGATTGATGTCGAAGCCGAGAACCGCGCAGCCCAGCCGGTTGGCCTCAAGGAGCGGCGTGCCGCCGCCCATGAACGGATCGGCAATACGGACTCCGTTCAACCGGTGCGCCCGATAGAATGCCTCCCGCAGCGGAGCGTCCGCAAACTCGGACAACAAGAGTCCCCGGAAGAGCGTGCCCGGCCGCCGTGCGAACCATTTGTGGACCGAAATGATCGGACGATAGTTCTGTTGAATCTGCTTCTCGCGCAGGGCGAGGTCGGCGATGAACGGAACATCGAAGTCTTTTTCGATCACGGTGGCCCATGGCACACGAACTCTTCCGACCTGTCCAGTCGCAGAAAGCCACCTGCCGTGGCGTTCGACATCGTCGCCCCAAACTCCAAAGCCGCCCTGTCTGATCGATCCCCCTCACAGCACCCGCACTGACTTCAACTTGCCGGATGCCTTTTCGAAAGTTGCCATCGAGCCACCGGACCTGATGTAGCCGCCTTGAATCAGGCGGTCCACGAAGCCGGGCTATCGATCCCGTTGCCTTACCTGTCAACATACTGGTAAGGCGTTGAGCTCCCGGCCGGTAGAATGAGGCAAGTCCAGGCCCCGAATTGGGTGCGATCGCCCCATATGCGTGATCGTTCTGTTGAATCTGCTTCTCGCGCAGGGCGAGGTCGGCGATGAACGGAACATCGAAGTCTGCCAGCCATAGCTTCAGCGGAGACTGGAGGTCCGCCCTCCACGCTGGCGCGTCTTTGTCCAACGCCGCCATGGGGCCCTGTTCCTGGATTTCATGCCGCCGTTCACAGACCGGCGTTACGAAACGTTCGTCGATCCCTCCTCTGGAGGGCAAACGCAGGTTCGAGATCTCCAGTTTCCAGCACCGCTGGAAACTGCTCCGTTGCCTCCTGTAAAACCATCCGGGACTTGGGTCCGGCTCAGCCGGCTCTTGTGAGGTTTGTGGCTTCCGTCGCCGTCAAATCAGGCCGCCAGGAGGACGGTTGGCCGGCATCCGCGCGATTCGCAGTTTTCTCCATGCCAAAGGGGAGTCTGTTTTCTTTGTTTACCGGTGATTGCTGACTCGTAGAATTTCGGGACATGCTCCCCAGTGCCCCCAACGGCGTCGTTCCACGATTTCGCCCCGTACTCCAACTTATCGGGCTGGCGATTCTCAGCGGGCTCCTTCTGGCAGGCTGCGCCACGCCGCAGCAGCGACAGGATCGGGCCGAGGCGCATTATCAGAGGGGACTGGCTTTGAAGGAAAGGCCGGGGCGCACAAGTGAAGCCATCAGGGAATTCGAAGCGGCCATCCGCAACGACCCGGGGCACGAAAACGCCCAATTCCAGCTCGGATATCTTTTGTCCGACATCCCGGGACGTCTGAAGGATTCGATCGCGCATTACGAAGCTGCCGTGCAGCTCGATCCATGGGACAAGTATGCTCAGAACAACCTGGGCAACGCGCTCGCAAGGGCTCAAGGACGCCTGCCGGATGCAATCCGGCATTATGAGGCCGCGATCAGCATCGACTTCAACAATGCGTTCTACCACCGAAACCTGGGCCTCGCCCTTGAGAAAACCCCGGGCCGCCTGCAAGATGCGGTTCCCGAATTTGAAACCGCTCTGCAGCTGAAACCGGACTATGCCGCTGCGCATGTCGACTTGGGCAATGTGCTGGCAGACTGCCCGGGGCGCGAATCCGAGGCGCTCGCCCATTATGAGGCTGCGGCGCGGATCGATCCCACCAACGCCACAATACATTACGATGCGGGTTGCATGCTCGCGAGAATGCCCGGCCGGATTCCAGACGCCATTGCCCAATACGAGGAGGCGCTGCGCCTCAATCCCAACGAGGCCTCTGCCCACTACAATCTCGGGGACCTGCTCGCCGATATGCCCGAAAGCCGTCAAGATGCCATCGTCCATTACGAGATGGCGATCAGGTTGAAGCCCGACAATCCAGATTATCATTTCAACTTCGATTTGCTTCTGTGCAAGCAGCCCGCGAGCCTGCCAGATGCGCTGGCCGAATTTCAACAGGCGGTGCGACTCCGGCCTTCTTACGTAAAGTTCAGGATGAAGCTCGCCAAAATTTGCGCGATGATGGGCAATTTTGACGGCGCAATAGATGCCTACACCAAAATCATCGAAGCATCGTCCGGAACAGCCCCGGTTTACGTGTCGCGCGGCCGTGCCCGAGAGAAGAAGGGCGATCTGGACGGCGCGCTTGCCGACTTCCTCGCCTCTGCCAAGCTCGACCCGATCGACGGCAGCGTGTTCTTCTTCTGCGGATCTGTACGAGAGAAGAAGGATGACCGCCTCGGCGCAATCCGCGACTACACCAAGGCAATCGATCTCGGATACAAATCGCCCGTTGTGTTCGCCTTCAGAGCTAATTGCCTGAAGGCCACTAAAGACTATCCTAATGCGCTGATTGACATATCCAAGGCGCTCGAAATGGCGCCCGATAATGCGTATTTTTGGGAAATCCGTGGCGAGATCGAAAGCAGCCGGCACAAGATCGACGAGGCCATCGCTGACTATGATCGGGCGATCAAACTCGACGCAAACGGCGATTCCGCCTACAAAAACCGTGCAGAAGCGAAAGCGGAGAAGGGCGATTTGGACGGCGCCTTGGCCGATATTTCAAGGGCGATTGAGCTTGCCCCTCAGAACGCCTTCCGCTGGGACACCCGCGGCGACATCAGGCTGAAACGAAACGAAACGGCCGCGGCAATCTCGGACTATACGAAAGCCACCGAGCTGGAACCCAAGGCCCGGTTCTTCTGGTGCGATCGAGGAGAAGCGAAACTTCGCCAGAACGATTTCTCCGGTGCCTTAGCCGACTTCGATCAGGCGCTCAAAATCGATCCCAAAGATTGTTTGGCGTACTATTGGGAGGCGACTGTGAAGATGGCGAAACGTGACTATGCCGGCGCAATCGCGGATTATTCCATGGAGATCGAGATCAGGCCAAAGGACTCTGATGCCTTCCGCGCCCGAGGCGTTGCGAAGGACCTTTCGGGCGATTTCCGCGGAGCGCATGCGGACTACGAGAAATCGATCGGATTGTCCGACGAAGAAGTCCCGTATTTTCACTTCTGGTGCTTTCTCATCCGGAAACGGACACATCTATCCGCAGATGGCCGCGATCTCGCGGTCATCGTGGAGAGCAACAAGGATGACTGGATCAAGACGCTCTCCCTGTTTCTGAGCGGTGCCATCGACGAGAAAAGCCTCGTGGCCACCGCAATCTCCGCCCCAGGAAAGATCAGCGCAGAGCGCCAGTGCGAAGCATGCTACTACGCCGGCATGCTTCGCCTGTTTAGCAACGATACACCGGGGGCAAAGGACTTTTTCGAGAAATGCGTGGCAACAGGAATCGAACAATTCTTTGAATATCAATTCGCCCGGGCTGAACTCGGCCGCATTGCCGCCAGTCCGGGTTCCCCGCCGGCCCGCAAGTGAAGGTTCGCCTTCGCCCTTCAGTTTCCAGCGTGCTGGAAACTGCTCCGTTGCCTCCTGTAAAATCTTCCGGGGCTTGGGTCCGGCTCAGCCGGCTCTCGTGACGTTTTTGCCTCTTGTGGCTAAAGAACCTCCTTGCCGCATCACAGCCCGCCCCACGTCACCGGAGTGCCGCCGCCCATCGGCAGGATATTGTAGCCGTGCTCGGACGCCCACGTGCGCGCCGCCTCCTCCAACGTTTCCTGGCCGCAATTCAGGTAGGTCTCCGCCATCTCCTTGGTTCCGCTGGCGAACAGGATGTGTTCGAGCTCCGGCACCATGCTCGTCACCCCGCAACCGATCGCGCCATACACGCTGTTCACGATCATCGCGTCGTCCCCCAGTTGCACGTGTTCGAGCATGATCCGCTCCGAGGTCGGCCAGTCCTTCGTCAGGTCTCCGCGCGCGCGCAGGGCGATCGCGAGCAGGACGCGTTCGCAGTCGCTCGCGGGTTTCCAGCCGGCCTTGGTCAACGCCTCCGCCACATCCGGACCTGCCACCCAATCCGCAAGCTCCGCCGAGCACAGGACCGCGCCGGCCGGTCCCGTCGCCACGGCCTCGGCATACTTCTTGTCGACGAGAAGCTGCTTGACCGACGCAACCGCCGGATCGATCGGCGCCGAGGTCGTAAGGAGCAGGTGCGCGGCATACCAGCGCGTCTCGGGGTCGCCGGTCAGCAGGGCGGCGACAGGCGCCGAATCGTGCAGCCCGCCTGCCTGCGCCAGGATGAACAGGATGTACTTCCGGACCGTTCCGTCGGCCTTCGAAAGAAGCGGCAGCACCTTTTCGGTCCCGGCCTCGCCAAGTTTGGCCACCGCATCGGCGGAATAGCGCCGGACGCCTTCATCGCTGTCGGCCAGATGGTCCGAAAGGGCTTTCGCGGATTTCTTGTCTTCGAGCCGGCCCAACGCCTCGGCGGCATAACGGCGCGTGAGCGCCTGCGGGTTGTCCAGCGCATTGCGCAATCCGGGCAGCGCTGCGTCGCCGAAATGCACCAGGGCGTCGCACGCGTTGGCCTTCGCGGCCTCCTTGCCGTTCAGGAGCGCCTCCTGCATCACGAGCATCATCGGATCGCCGAACCGCCCCGCGCCGATCATGGCGACAGCCCGGACCGCGCGCGATTCGTCCTCGAGCAGGACTTTCGCCACGACGCCGAATTCCTCGACCCGCCCGACCGCCTGCAACCTCACCTCCGCACTCTTGTCCTTGAGCACGATCTCGCGCAACACCGCCTGATCGTTGACTTCCGTGGCCGCCGCGGCGCGCACCATCTCGCTCGGATCCCCCAGCGCCGCTTTCCGCAGCACGGTCTGATCCTTCACACGGCTGATGGCCGACCGGCGGACCGTTTCGTCCTCGTCGCCCGCGGCGATCCGCCCGAGCTCCGCCTGGTCCTTCACCTTCTCGACCGCGGCCAGACGGACCTCGGACTCCTTGTCCTGCGTCGCGATCCTGGCGAGTTCGGACGGCGTCGCAACCCGCGCGACCGCCGCCGCGCGCACGGCCGGATCACAGTCTGTGCTCGCGATCTCAATCAGGTCTTTTTCCGCAACAATCCCCTCCAATGCCGCCAGGCGGATGTTCTGCTTCTTGTCCCGCGCAAGAACATCGTGCAACGCCGCAGCAGCCGTACCCGAGCGGATGAGCTTCTCGACGGCGGCCAGGCGCACCGGCGGCTCGCCATCCTCCAGCGCGACCTTGGCAAGGACCGCGTTGTCAGCCAAACGCTCGACCGCGGCCAGGCGGACGGCCGGGGCGTCGTCCTTCGTCGCGATCCTCCCAAGCCCTTCCTGATCGGACACGCGGGCGACGGCGACCGCGCGCACCGCGGCATTGCTGTCGCCACAGGCCACCTTCAGCAGGCTCGCGCCGTCGGTCAACTTCTCCGCGGCGGCCGCCCGCACCACCGGATCGGGATCGCTTGCCATGATCCCAGCCAGCACGTCCTGCCCGCTGATGCGCCGCAGCGCTGCAACGCGAAGATTGCGGTTCATCTCCTGCGTGACGATCGCCACAAGTCCGTCCTGAACGTTGATTTCCCCGATCTCCTTCAAACGCCCCGCAAACGCTTCCACACGGGCAAGCGCAGCCGCATCGGTCAGCTTTCCCTTCGCCTCCTCCGCCATTTCGCTGTTGGGCGTCTCGATTGCCACCGTTGCAAGCAACGCCTGGTCGGTGAGCTTCTCGAGCAGCGCCGACCTGTCCACGATCCTTTTCCCCTCGTTCGGCCCGTCCTCGTCCGGAAACTGGAACATCCGCGCCTCGACCGCGATTCTTGCGAGAAGCGCCTGATCGTTCACCTTCCCGAACACCGCTTCGAGAACGTCGGGGGCCGCGGACTCGATCGCCAGCCGGGCGAGCTGGGCAGGGTCACTCAGATGTTCGGCCGCCGCGCTTTGGACGGACGAGTCGCGGCTTGCGAGGGCGACATCGGTCATCAGATGCTGGTCGGACATGCGTTCGAGCGCTGCGAGACGCACCGGACCCGACTTCGTATCCATAACGATCTTCGCAAGCGTCGGCTGGTCGGTGATCTTTTGAACCGCGGCCTTGCGGACCTCTTCGCCGCATTCCATCGCCGCCAGTTGGCGAAGCACGGCCGGATCGGCGATCTTGTCGACGGCGGCGAGCCTGATCTGAAGGTTGTCGGACTGTGTCGAGGCGATCCGGCCGAGCAGAGTTTCGTCGTGCAGTTGCTGGAGTGCGGCTGTGGCCATGGGCTCCGACTTCTCGGCCATGACGATGTCCGCCAGCACGGCCTGATCGGTGATCCTCTGCGCCGCAGCTGCACGAACCTCGTCGGCAGAATCGGTCTGCGCGACCTTTGCGAGAATCGCCGGGTCCGTCACCCGCTCCACCGCCTCGCGTCGCTCGGAGGGTTCCGCGCTGTCGAGCCGGGGCTTGCATCCCACGAGTAATGATCCCGCGAGGAGAAGAACGATGGTCAGGACTCGAGCAAGGCGTTGGGGCATGGGGTCGGAAGGAACCTGTCCCCAGCGTCAGTGGAAAGAGTGCCCCGTCAAGCCGAGTTTTCCGTCGGCCACGAGCCGCAGCCATGCCTGAATCTTTCTACAGGAGGCAGCAGAGCGAACAGAGTATGGAGACGCGACGCCAAGTCGACCGAGAGACACGCCAAATTCACAACGAGTATAGCCAAGTCGATCGTGCGAGACGCCAAGGCTGCCACGGGCATCACCAAAGCTGCCTTAGCTAGAGCTATGCGATCGGACCACGCATTACGAATGATGCCGACGACCGCCGAATCAGGTGTAGGGCCGGCGCTTGGCCTGCCCGCCGTAGCCTAGGCGAAGGCTGGGGCGCCGGGCCATGATCCGGCCCAGACGTGGTCCGCGCACAAGGCGCGGCCCTACGGAGTTCGATGGGGACAGGCATTAATTGGAGCAGTCCTCAAGTGTCTCAACACGGAGCCTGTCCCCAGACTTCTGTTCCGCTCAAAAACGAGAATTGCACTGAAGGTATTCTGGAGCTACAAAAGCGGATCCCGCCCCATGAGTGAGCGCTGGATGCGGGAGCGCGAGACGCCTGCATTTCAAGAAGCCATACGGTTGCTGGCGCACGAGACGGCTGGTGGGTTGAACAGAAAGCCCGCGGCCCTGTGACGGTCGTGAATTCGAAGAGCCTCCCGGCCGCGGTGCGGGGAAATGGCGCGGTCACCATCTCGCCGGAGCAGATCGATCTCATCAGCCGTCAGCTCGACGCCCTCTGCCGCGACGTGACGGGCTGATGGGTGTCCCGCGAGGCCGCGAAGAGCGCGAAGAGGAATCGGGGCAATCCGTGGTTCACCGAATGGTGTGTAGGGCCGGCGCTTGCCGCCGGGCCGCAGCTCA
>PMKA01000090.1 GCA_003157575.1 Opitutia bacterium | reverse complement strand
GCGGAAATTGCCGATGTGCGCCGGCGCGTAGACGGTCGGCCCGCAGGTGTAGAACGTGAACGGATGCTCCGGTGAGACCGGCGGTGAACCGGGCTCGCGCTGGCCGAGGACGCGGTAGTCGCGTGAGAGTGAGTCGTAAAGGCGGATGGGCATGGCCAGGGCGATGTGAGCGGAAATCCCGCCCTTGTGCAACCGCGCCGTGCGAGCATCGGCCGCTTCGCGGCAAAATCGTGTGGCGGTCGCCGGATGGGTGTGCTTTGTTGTTGTTCCCCCACGATCATGTCCACTCCGTTCAAACTTGAGCTTGCCCACCGCCCGCGGCGCCTTCGCCGCACCGCAAGCCTGCGCGCGCTGACTGAGGAAACGGTGCTGCGTCCGCAGGATCTCATTGCGCCGCTGTTCGTGATCGACGGTCCGGGCGGTCCCGAGGCGGTGCCGTCGATGCCCGGAGTGTTCCGGCTCAACCTTGCCGACCTCGCGAAGGAGTGCCGCGCGTTGCACGAGCTTGGCGTGCCCGCGGTGGCGTTGTTCCCGTCGATCGATCCGAAGCTCAAGGACCCGGACGGCACGGTCGCGCTGCGCGAGGACGCGCTCGTCCTGCGGGCGGTGCGGGCCGTCAAGGAGGCCGTGCCCGGGATGACCGTCATGACCGACATCGCGCTCGATCCCTATACGACGCACGGCCACGACGGCGTGCTGACGCCCGACGGCGGCGATGTGGACAACGACCGGACGGTCGGCATCCTTTGCCAGATGGCGGTGCTTCACGCCCGCGCGGGCGTGGATCTCGTGGCGCCGTCGGACATGATGGACGGGCGCATCGGGGCGATCCGGGCGGCGCTCGACGAGGCGGACTTCCAGGGCACGGGGATCATGGCGTATTCGGCGAAATTCGCCTCGGCCTATTACGGACCGTTCCGCGACGCCGTCGGGAGCGCAAAGGCGGCGGGGACGCATGGCATCAGCAAGGCGACCTATCAGCTCAACCCGGCCAACCGCCGCGAGGCGCTGATCGAGATCGCCCTCGATGAGCAGGAAGGCGCGGACATCCTGATGGTGAAACCGGCGGGACCGTATCTGGACATCATCCGCGAGGTCCGCAATGCGACCAACAAGCCGGTCGCGGCGTATCAAGTCTCGGGCGAATACGCGCAGATCCAGGCCGCG
Source organism: Opitutia bacterium (assembly GCA_003157575.1). Taxonomy (GTDB): domain Bacteria; phylum Verrucomicrobiota; class Verrucomicrobiia; order Opitutales; family Opitutaceae; genus Fen-1467. The sequence goes on along the minus strand of PMKA01000090.1, from coordinate 4,772 downwards.
GCGAAGCTCGGCTGGCTTGAGCTCGAGCGGTGCCGCCGCGAATCGTTGCTCGCGATCAAGCGCGCCGGCGCGGACATGATTCTGACTTACTTTGCAAAGGAGATGGCTGTGGAGCTGGGTCGGTAAGAGACGCCTGGCTGCGCAGGTCTGGATCTGTTTTGGAGACGCGGCGCCGCCCAAAACGGTCCGCCGGCGAGCTTTCGGCTTAACGCTTATGGCTTGGGGCTGGCCGCCCTTGTCAGGTCCGCGGCGAAGGCGTCGACATCGGCTTCGCTGGTGTCCCAGGAGCACATGAGACGATAACCTTGCGAGCCGATGAAATTATAGAAATGCCAGCCGCGGGCGTGCATTGCCTCGGCGACGCCCGGAGGCATGCTGGCGAAGACCGCGTTGACTTCCGGCTCGACGAGGACGGCCACCCCGGGAATGCGGCGGAGCGCGTCGGCGAGCCTCCGGGTCATCTGGTTTGCGTGTCGGGCGTGGCGAATCCATGCGCCGTCCTGGAGCATGCCGACCCATTGGGAACTCAGGAAGCGCATCTTTGAGGCGAGCTGGCCTGCCTGCTTGCAGCGATAATCGAATTCGAGGGCCAGCTGCCGGTTGAAGAAGACGACGGCCTCGGTCATCGCCATGCCGTTCTTTGTGCCGCCGAAACAGAGCACATCGACCCCGGCGCGCCAGGTGAAATCGGCGGGCGTGACGCAGCCGCGGTCCGCGAGGGTGGCGGCGGCGTTGGCAAAGCGGGAGCCGTCCATCTGCACGAACAGGCCATGCTTTTTCGCCAGGCCGGTCAGCGCCTTCAGTTGATCGATCGTGTAGACGGTGCCCAATTCGGTGGACTGGGTGAGCGAGAGCACGCGAGGCTTCGGGAAATGGATGTCGGTGCGCTTCAGGATCACGCGCTCGACCTGGGCGGGGTCGAGTTTGCCGTTCGCCCCGGCGGCGACGAGGATCTTGGTCCCGTTGGAGAAGAACTCGGGCGCTCCGCACTCGTCGGTTTCGACGTGGGCGTAGTCGTGGCAGATGACGCTGTGGTAGCTCTGGCAGAGGGAGGCGAGGGCGAGCGAGTTGGCCGAGGTTCCGTTGGAGACGAAGAACACATCGCAATCGGTCTCGAAGACGGTGCGCAGCATGTCGCACGCGCGGACGGTCCATTCGTCGTTGCCATACGACGCCAGGCAGCCGCGGTTGGCCTCGGCGAGGGCCGCCCATGCCTCGGGGCAGATTCCCGCGGTGTTGTCGCTTGCAAAGACCTGGCTGGCGGCGGGCGGGCGATTGCGATCTGAAGCCGGGGAAGTCGAGGATAAGGACATGCGCCCATGAAAACAGAAACCCTGCCCGAGGCTAAGCTAATTCGGAGGGGCATTGACGGCCTGGATTCCACCCCGATCTTGCACCGGGAGCGCACACGGGCTTCGCTCGCGTCATGTCTGGCGGAAACGTCAATCTCTACCTGGTAGGTTTCATGGGCACCGGAAAGACAACCACGGGTCGCGCCGTCGCGGCGCACCTTGGTTTTCTGGCGCTGGACAGCGATCATGAGATTGAGCGCCGGGCAGGAAAGTCAGTGGCCCGGATTTTTGCGGAGGATGGCGAGACGGCCTTCCGGGCGATGGAGCGGAAGTTCATTGAAGACGGCCATCCCGGCCGGGGGGCGGTGGTTGCCTGCGGGGGCGGTCTTGTGGTTCAGCCGGGCATGGTCGCGCTGTTGCAGGAAAAAGGGGTGGTCATCTGCCTGCACGCCACCCTTGCCACAATCATCCAGCGCACTGGGCAGAACCAGACCCGCCCGCTCCTGAACGTGGAGAATCCGGAGGAGCGCATCCGGCGGCTCTTTGCGGAGCGGGAGGAAATCTACCGGCGGGCGGGGACGATGATACTCACCGATTTCCGCCCCCAGCACGAGATGGTGATGCATGTTCTGCGGACGTACCAGCGGGAGGCGCCCGAGTGGGAGCGAAAGCACGGGCTCGCGTCCGCCGACGGCAAGGGCTGGCCGGGAATATCCGGCGGCGGCGACGGCGCCGCGGAGACGGGCGGGCCGTCACGCGGGTGAGGCGGATGGGGCGGCTTTCCGGGGGGACGACCAAGGTCATGGAGGCGAAGCAGGAGGAATTGCGGCGGAGGCTGGTTGCGCTGGGCTTCGACATCGTGCGCTTTGCACGGGCCGGCGACGTCCCGGCGGGGAAGCTGGACGAGTGGCTGGCGCGGGGTTTTCACGCCGACATGGACTGGATGCGGAGGACCGCGGCGAAACGTCTGAACCCGGAGCTTGTCCTGCCCGGCGTGCGATCGGTGATCATGCTGGGGGTCAACTGCCGGGGCGGATACGGGACGACGGACGTCCCGCCCGGTGCCGGTGAGTCCGCGGCAGGGACGGGCGCCGGCCGGCCGGCCGCCGGCAGCGATCCGGGGCGCCGGGACGATCCGGCGTGGGCGCGGTATGCCGTGTATGAGGATTACCATGACACGATGAAGCCTGCGCTGGTCGCGGCCGGGCGGGCGCTGGAGGAGCTTTACGGGGCGGGGGAGGGCGACTACCGGTATTACGTCGACGCAGGCCCCCTGCTGGAACGCGGATGGGCCGAGAGGGCTGGGATCGGCTTTCTTGGGAAGAACGGCATGCTGATCTCCCGCCAGTCGGGGAACTGGCTGCTGCTCGCAGGAATCCTGGTCCGTGCGGAGCTGGAGGCCGATGAGCCGCTTCGCGCGCCGCCCGCGCGGGAGGGGGCCGGGGCCCGGGTCGGACTGCTCTGCGGGAAATGCACCCGGTGCATGGCCGCCTGCCCGACGGATGCCATCCGGGCGCCCGGGCTGATCGNNTGCGCGGCGCTGCATCTCCTACCAGACCATTGAGAACAAGGGAATCATCCCCCGCGAACTGCGCCCGGGGATCGGCCGCAATGTCTTCGGGTGCGATCTTTGCCTGGAGGCATGTCCATGGAACCGTTTTGCACGGGCGGGCCGCGGCATGCTCCTCGTTGCGCGGCCCGGGATCAGGGAGCTCACGCTGCGCGAGCTTCTGGAGCTGGCGCCGGCGCGATTTGCCGCGGTGTTTCGCGGAACACCGGTCAAGCGGCTCAAATTGCCGGGACTCCTGCGCAACGCCTGCGTGGTTGCGGGGAATGTCGCGGCGCATGCGGGTGCGGAGCATGAACTCGTGGTCCTGCTCCTCCGGCTTGCGGTGCACGCCTCCCCGGTGGTGCGGGCGCACGCCGTCTGGGCGGTCCGCCGCATCGCAGGCGGGAGTGCACCCGCGTTGCTGGCGGGTGCGCGGGAAGACGAAGCCGATCCGGCGGTCGTCGCTGAATACGGCGGCGAGGGTTCATTCAGGTGAGCGCCGTTTTCTGGATGACGATCGCCGGCGCAAGATGATGTGTAGGGCCGGCGCTTGCCGCCGGGCCGATTTTCCCCGCAGGAACGGTCCACCGACGAGCGGCGACCCTACGCCTGTCCGCCGGAGAACAGCTCGTTCATCCGCTCTGTGAAATTAGGCGGCGGGCGCACGGGCCGGCCCTGGCGGTCGATGAAGGCGTGCATTGTCTGTCCGGTGACAAGCAATTCGGCGCCCCGGCAAACCTCGTAGGAGAGCTTTATGCGCAGGAGGGGCTTTTCGGCCATCGTGGTGACGACGGTGAGCACGTCGTCATACAGGGCGGGCTTCAGGTATTTCACCGACACCTCCAGCACCGGCAGCCGGTATCCGGCGGCCTCAAGATCGCGGTAGGACAGGCCATGCTCCTTGAGCAGGGTGGTCCGGCCGACCTCGAACCACGGCAGGTAGCTGCCATGGTAGACGACCCCCATCATGTCGGTTTCCGCATAGCGGACTGTTATCTGGACGCGGGATTGGATCATGGTGACCGGAGGAGCGCAGCTTCAGGCCGTTGAGAGCAGGAGGGCAAACACGATCTGTGATCGGCAACGAACGCGCGTGCTAAACTCCCCGTTGTGAGCACTGCTCCGACGAGCGCGGAAGACGAAGACCGACGGGCTCCTCCTATGCGGTGATGGCCCATTCGGAATGGTTGAAAAGCAGGTCGGCCGATCGCGCCCAGCTGTTGCGGCGGGCCCATCTGCGCCCGGCTGCGCCCAGCTTCTGCCGCAGGTTCTGATCCGTGATCAAACGGGAGAACGCGGCGCAAAGCGCCTGCCGGTCGGCCGGCGGGACCAGCAGTCCGGTCACGCCGTCGACCACGGCCTCGGGCACACCGCCAACGGCGTGCGCAACCACGGGCAACCCGTGGGCGGCCGCCTCAAGGTAGACGAAACCGAAACCCTCGATGCTGTGACCGTGGTCGATACTGGTCATGGCGAAGATGTCGGCGCGATCGTAAACCCGATCGAGCTCGTCGTCGGGCACGCGGCCCCAAAAGCGCACCACCAGGTCGGAGCGGCCGGCCGCCTCGCGCAGGCGTCCCTCGTAGTTCTCCTTGCTATGGCCACCCACCAGCCAGTATTCGACCCCGGCCCGCTGCGTGGCAGGCAAGGCCAGCAACGCTTCGATGACAAAATGTTGGCCTTTCCGTGGATGCAAGCGGCCCACGGTGAGGATCACGATGCGGTCACGCTTCCCGGTCACCGCGGCGGCGGCCTCGATCGCAAAACCCGATCGTACGGCGCCGGGGGTGATCAGGGTTTTGGGGGCGGCTTCCGGAAATCGATCGCACAACAGTCTACGGGTGAAATCGGTCAGCACGCTGATGCGACTGGCGCGGCGGACAAGGCGGCGGGCCAGCCAACGGGTGGCGGGGTTGCGATGGATTCGCAGG
>PMKA01000018.1 GCA_003157575.1 Opitutia bacterium | reverse complement strand
TCAACACCGCCGGCTACAACGTGCTCATCGGGCGGAACACCTACACAGGCAGCACCACGGTCCACAACGGCACGCTCGAGGTCACCAACCAAGGCTCGATCGGTTCGAACGGATCGGGCGATTCGAGCTATTCTCCTTCGGGCGATGTCATTGTCGGCGACGTCAGCGGTGACAACGGCACGCTCGCCATCGACTACGGCGGCTACGTCACGAATTCGAGCGGGCACATCGGCAATCAGGCCGGAAGCACGGGCACGGTGACGGTCGACGGCTACACGGATTCCGACTATCGGTCCAGCAATTGGGCCATATCGGGCCCGCTGTATGTGGGCTATTCCGGCACCGGCACGCTTGCGCTCACCCGCTGGGCGGAAGTCGACAGTGACTTTGCGTCGATCGGCAACAACGAGGGCAGCAACGGAACGATGACGGTCAACAACAGCTATTTCGATGATTCAGGAACACTATTCGTGGGGCACTCCGGCACAGGAACGCTGACGATTACGAACGGTGGCGAAGTCGATGCCAGTTTCGCGTCGATCGGAAAGAACTCCAGCGGCAGCGGGACGGTGACGGTTAACGATGGTTCTCTCCGCGTCGTCGGTAATTTTTATCTGGGCGATGCCGGCTACGGCGCGCTTAACATCTCCAACGGCGGCTATGTTTCCACAGGTGACGCCACCATCGGCCGGAAGACCGGCGGTTTCGGAATGGTCACTGTCTCGGGCTCCGAGACCTCATGGGAGGTTGGGAACAGCGATTCCGAGCGTACGCTGACCGTCGGCGGCTTGGGCGCCGGCGACCTCTTCGTCTCAAACAGTGGCTCGGTCTCGACCTACGATCTCTACGTGGGCGATCAGGGCTCGGGCACGCTCTCCATTACCAGCGGAGGAACGGTCACCAGTTCTTATGCCAAAATCGGCAACTCCACCGACGGCAACGGCATGGTCAGTGTCTCTGGCGAGGGCAGCCAGTTGAACGTCAACAGCGGATTCGACGTTGGCAATGACGGCACTGGCATGCTCACCGTTAGCAATGGCGGTGTTGTCGACGCTTCGATGGGCGGCGAGGTGGGTCTGAACGGCAGCGGTACGCTCCTGGTCGGCAATGGCGGCACCGTCAATGCCGGATACGGCCTTGGCGTGGGAATCAACGACGGCAGCACCGGCAATGTGTCCATCACCAACGGTGGCGTCGTCAATTCCGGCGAATTGGATATGGGGTGGTACAGCGGCAGCACCGGCTTGGTGACCGTCAGCGGATCGGGAAGCCAGTTGAATGGCGACGACTTGGTCGTTGGCGAATCCGGCACCGGCATGCTCACGATCGCGAACGGCGGCGTGGTGGCTGCGGGCAATTCTGTTAAGATCGGCGATGGCGATGGCGGGCTTGGAATCGTGAAGGTCGACGGTTCCGGGAGCCAGTTGACCATTACGCAAAGCCTGTACGTTGGTAATTACGGGTCTGGCTCCCTCACCATCCGCAACAGCGGCAATGTCACCGTTGGCGACGAATCCGATTATGCCGGCCAGGTTTTGATCGGAAGTGGATCCGTTGATGACAGCGCCGGCGATGGCAGGATCACTGTTTCATCGGGTGGCCGCTTGAACGTTTTTGGCGGGGAAGGGAACGAAGGTGAGATCATCGTGGGTGGAGAGAGTACCGGCACGCTTGCAATCACCACTGGCGGCAGCGTCAGCAGCGACCATGTCACCATTGGGGATAGTTTAGGCAGCATCGGCGCGGTGACGGTTGACGGCTCCCTCAACGACTCGGCCAGTACCTTAAGCGTTAATTCCAGGCTAACCGTGGGCGAAAACAGCCGGGGCTCGCTCAGGATCACCAATGGCGGTGCCGTCACTGCCGGCGACACCTATGTTGGAGACAGCAGCGACGGTATCGGCACGGTGACGGTCGATACCGGAAGCACCTTGAGTGCCGGGCCTTTATTCGTGGGGTACTTTGGCCAGGGCACGCTCGCCATCGCCAACGACAGCACTGTCAACAGCGGTGGGGCTGACGTCGGAGTATTCAGTGGCAGCACGGGCTCGGTTTCGGTCAACAGCGGATACTGGAACCTGTCGGGCGAGTTGTACGTCGGAGCCAGCGGCACCGGCACGCTCTCCATCGCCAATGGCGGCGCCGTCGTCAGCAACGATGGACGCATCGGACTCGACGCCGTCGGCTCCGGCACAGTGACGGTCGACGGTGCTTCCAGCTCTTGGAGGACCTATGGCGGCATCTATGTGGGCGATTCCGGCTCGGGCGCGCTGACGCTTGCCAATGGCGGCACGGCGACGATCGCGAATGGCACGGGCACGCTGACCCTTGGCGCTGACGGCGGTGTTGGTACCCTGAACATCGGTGCGGCGTCAGGCAGCCGGGCGGCAACTGGTGGCGTCCTGAACGCTGCACTGATCACGACCGGCACGGGCACCGGGGTCGTCCAGTTTAACACGACGGCGACCTCGGGCACTCAGTACGCCCTGTCGACCTCGGGTTATCCGTGCGGGACGGCGGTCTCAATCACGGGTTCGACCCAGGTGGTCAACACGGCCGGCTACAACGTC
>PMKA01000296.1 GCA_003157575.1 Opitutia bacterium | reverse complement strand
TTCTTCAAGAACCTGCCCGAGAGCGCTGTCGTGCGCATCGAGGCGAAGACCGACTATTACCAGGGGCGCCTTTCGCCGCGCATCAGCCGCGCCGACCCCCTCACTGGGGATCAGCTGGCCGGACCGGGCGTCCTTGAGAACCTCATCGAGACCCCGCCGGAGGACCCGACGAAACTGTGGGAGGATTTTCAGGGCTTCATCGCAGGCATAGTCCATCCGGAATTGTCCGCGACCGTGCAGGCCGTGTTCGCCGACATCGGCGACGCCTTCAAGACCTCGCCCGCCGCGATCGCAATGCACCACGCCTACCGGNNAGCACACCGTGCACATGGCGCGCGTGTGCCGGGCGCTTCTGCCGCTGTATCCGGAGGTCGATCCCGACCTGGCGATGGCCGGCATCCTCCTGCACGACATCGGCAAGACGATCGAGTACGAGGGCACGCTGGTCACCCAGCGAAGCCGCAGGGGCATCCTCCAGGGCCACGTCGTGCTCGGTTACCAGCTTGCGCGCCGGGCCGGCCTGAAGGCGAAACTCGACGCCGACCGGCAGGAGCGCCTCGAACACATCATTCTCAGCCACCAGGGCGAACTTGAATACGGCGCCGCAGTCATGGCCGCCACGCCGGAGGCCGTGTTTGTGTCGATGATCGACAACCTCGACGCCCGGATGGGAATGGTCCAGCGCGCGCTCCGGCAGGCCGGTCCGAATGACGTGTTCTCGGAACGCCTCCCCGGACTCAACGCCTCCCTGCTTACAGCGAAACCGGGAGCCTGACCAAACGGCGAACGCCGTTTGGTGCGGAGCGGCTCAATTTCCTTCCCATGCTCTGTTGGTTTGGCTTGAGTGCTTGGATGATCTCTGGCCACCGCCTGCTTTTCCTTTGTCTCATCGCGACTGCGGCCGGCTGCGTTGGCTTGGCGGCGGAGAAGCCGTCCCGGCATACGTTTAAGCGGGGCGTGAACATCGACAACTGGCTCTCGCAAAACGACCCCTCCATGCCCTACGCGGCGCCGTGGTTCACGGCGGAGGACGTGGCGTGGATCGCCGCACAGGGGTTTGACCACATCCGCTTTCCCATCGACTCGCGCATCTGGCTCAAGGCGGATGGAACGCTCGATGAGGAGAAGGTCGCCCCCTTTGACAAGGCGCTCGCGTGGGTGCGGCAGAACGGTCTCGGCGCGATTCTCGACGTTCATTTTCTCCATGGCGCGGACTTCAACTCCGGCGCCGCGTCCGACACCCGCGTGTTCACCGACCCGGCGCTGATGGAACAGGCGGCAAACACGTGGCGCACTCTGGCCAAACGTTACGCGAAGGAGGGCGACTACCTGCGCTTCGAGATCCTCAACGAGCCGAAGGCCGAGAAGAACTCGCAGCTCAACGTGTTCAATTTCTGCATGCTCGCGGCCATCCGGGAGTCGAATCCGACACGCATGGTCTATTTCCCGTGCAACAAATGGAACACCATCCCGAACGTGGTGGACCTCGAGCTGCCCGCCAACGATCCCAACGTCGCAGTGACGGTCCACTTCTACGAGCCCCTGCTCTTCACGCACCAGAAGGCGCCCTGGATTTATCCGGAGCCCGACAAGATGCCGGCGGTGCCGTTCCCAGGAAAGGTCCCTGATCTCTCCCGCCTCCCTGCAAACCCGGAACATCCGCTCCCGAAACCTCTGCCTGTCACCCTGTCCGCCGAGAAAGACATCGATCCCATGTTCGCGCGGCTGGCCGAATGGGCGCGGACAAAGGGAGCCGGACGCGAGATTCTCCTCGGCGAGTTCGGCGTGTTCAACAGGGCCGACCGGCAATCCACGATCAATTGGGCGCGCTCAGTCCGCCGGGTTTGCGATCGCTACGGATTCAGCTGGGCCGTCTGGGGCTACAAGAGCGCGTTCCCCGTCCGCAACAAGGACGGGTCGCCCGCGCCGATGCTCGAAGGCCTGATGCACGATTGATGCCAGGAGCCTGTCGGGCTTCGCCGCCGCACGGACCGGCGTTTCAATCTTCCTGCGCGGGAATCCAGGCAAGGGTCCGCTTTAGTTGCAGCCGCGCCCGGTAAAGCCGGTTTTCGACCGCCTTGGCCGTGCATCCGAGCGCCAATGCGATGTCAGCCACGGACTGGCCTTCATACTCGAACAGCACCAAAGCCGTGCGCTGGTCGACTGGCAGCGCAGACACCGCCGCCTGCACCGATGCGATCTCCTCCCGGCGCACGGCCTCGCTGGAGGCAGCCGCCCCGAGGGAAGATTCATCCTGCGCCTCCCCGCCCGCCTCCGTCCAGGCGTTCAGCGATTGGGAAGGCCGGCGGCGCCACCAGCGAAGGCGGTCCCTGGCCTGATTGGCCGCGATTGAGAAACACCAGGTGGAAAACTTGGCGGCAGGACGGAACGAACCTCTCTTGGTGTAAACGCGAAGAAACACCTCCTGCGCCAGATCCTCCGCCTCGGCCGTGTTGCCGACGATCCGGAAGATGAATCGCTTCACGGGGACCTCCCATCGGGCCATCAGCCCGGCCAACGCGGCATCGTTCCCGCCCTGCAGGCTCAACATCAACTCCTCGTCGCTCGGTTGTCTGCCTGGGTCGACATCCATGGCTTAGCGAGGCGCCGCCTCAGGGAAAAAACGGGGTTGGATGCGGCACAGCGGTTGAAAGCCGGCCAAAGCGGGAACCAGCGCCTCGCTAAAGGTCCGCTGCGCGGCCCGGGCGAACGACCACATGAAAACCATGGGACCTAAAAAGAACCGCGGTCTGCGAACTTGATCTGGTCGAGACATATGCCTGAACTCACGGATTCCGGGGGGAATGATCCAGGTGCAGGTCGGGCGCGGCCCGATGGTCGAAGGTTGCGACCTTTGGCAGCACGAGCGAGAGATAGCGGCGCCCGTCCTCGGGGGACATGAGCGCAGCCACCTGCTTCAAATGAACGGTCAGGGCCGTCTCGCAGGTCGCGCGCAGCTCTTCGATCTGCCCGCTGGCTGCCGCGATCGCTTCCGGCTTTGCGCCAGCATCGGCCAGGGATTTCCGGAGCCGCGTCGCCTCCTGGATGCGCCGGCAATGCTCTTCGCAGGTGCCGCAATAATCGTCGTGAAGCCGGCGGATGGCGGCGAACTGTCGGTCGTCAAGGTGGAAGTCCGTCTGCAGCCATTCCATCGCGTCCCCTTTTCTGGCCGCAGCATGAAGCGCGGGCTCGCAGCTGAAATGGTAGCATAGCAGGCCTGTCCCAAGCGCCGCGGCAACGATCAACCCTAACGTTGCGAGCAGGTACCTCATGGAGGTTCAGTGCCCCTGTGCCGCCTGCACCCTTGGATCGAGATCAGCAAGGTAGGTGGCGATCAACGCATCGCGGTCGGCCCGGACCCGGGCGTGCGCGGTGGAGCGTCCAGTAAAAGCGGCGACACCGAGCATCAGGACCGTCACCGCCACCCAGGTGGTTGCGTGGGAACGAAGATAGACCGACCACGACTCCTGGGACCGCCTGCCAATGCGCTGCCACACCGCGTTGCGGAAGTTCGCGTCGACAGGAGGCTTCACCGTCCAGCAGTGGAGCGCTTTGGAGAGAGGATCGCTATGAGTGTTCATGATGTTCCAACGGGATTATACGACATTTCGGCCCGAATCCCTCAAAAAAACGAACAAACAACGGCGTTCGAAGGAATCTGCAGCCGGCCTTCGCAAGAACAGGGTCGTCCTTTCTCTTTCAACCTCCGCATGTTCACTGGCGTTCGCGTCCTTTCCGCAGTCTCAGCGCCACCGCGCGGTTCCTTCCCCGTTCTTTTGTCGCTGGCATGCCACCGTGTTCCTCGCAGAACCGGCCGAATCTGTTCAGTCAAGAGTAACACGCTTTGATCACAACCCCTTACACGCCTTGCCCAGAAAGCCCCGGGTGGTAGGGTTCTCGCTAAATTCGTTCTTTGACATTGGGCTGCCATCGATGATCCTGTGCGATCCTCCATATCCGAACCATGCGAATCACGTCTCCCGTGAGCGATCTGTGGCGTCACCGCGATCTGCTCTGGCAGTTCACCGTGCGCAACATTGAACTGCGCCACAAGGGCAGTTACCTCGGCTTCGTCTGGTCGGTCCTGAGTCCCCTTTTGATTCTTGGTCTTTATACGTTTGTTTTTGGATTTGTTTTTGGAGGCTCATTTGGAGAGGTCCCCCAGGAAACCAAGATCGAGTACGCCCTCGGCCTCTTCGCGGGCCTGTCCATTTATCAGTTGCTTGCAGAAGTCGTTGGGGCAAGTCCGATGATCTTCGTTACCCAACCGAACTTCGTAAAGAAAGTCGTCTTCCCGCTTGAAGTCCTTCCTGCGGCTAGTGTCGGAGCATCCCTCTTTCACTTCTTGATTTCGACTATTCTTCTCGCGCTGGGAGTCATGTTGATTGGCCCAGGCTTGTCGTGGTCTGCCCTCTGGCTCCCGATAATCATCCTCCCCGTCGCGTTGATCGCTTTAGGGTTATCTTGGTTCATCTCTTCGGCAGGCGTGTTCTTCCGCGATATAAGCCAACTGACGCAGTTCCTCGTCCAAGTCATGCTGTATGCGAGCGCCATTTTCTTTTCCCCTAGGATCATTCAAGGAACCGCTTGGTCATTCCTGCGTTGGAATCCCTTGTTGCAGGCTGCAGCCTTGGCGCGTAACGCGTTCCTTTGGCATCAACCACTGGACCTCCGCAAGCTGGTCTTCTTGTATGTCTCGGGAATTGCCGTCTGTTGCTTGGGAAACCTCGCATTTCGCAAGATGAAGCCTGCCTTTGCCGACGTTTTGTAACTGGCCGAAGTTTTCCGGCCATGTAGAAGCCCATGCCTACCGAGCCCATCATCTCCGTCCGCAACGTTTCCAAGATCTATCGGATCTGGGAGGATCCATCCAACCGGCTTTTTTCGTCATGCTGGCGGTTTTTTGCCGAGCTCGCACCGGCCAGAACCAGATGGCACGCCGCCCTTTCCCACCGGGCCACGCGTGGATACCGGGATTTTTACGCTCTCCACGGTGTGTCTCTCGAAGTTCACAAAGGGGAAAGCATCGGCATCATCGGGCGCAACGGATCCGGAAAGAGCACGCTGCTCCAGATTGTCGCCGGTACGTTGACTCCTTCGACTGGCGCCATCACAAGCCACGGGCGGGTAGCCGCCTTGTTGGAGCTCGGTTCCGGGTTTAATCCAGATTTCACGGGGAAAGAGAATGTCCTGCTCAACGCCGCGGTCTTGGGGCTCAGCCAGAGCCAAATCACCGCCCGGTACGAGGCCATGGTCGCTTTTGCGGAGATCGGCGATTTCATCGACCAGNNTGCGCCCGGGCAATCGACCGCTTCATCGAGCAGGGCGTGGCGTTGCTGTTCGTTTCCCACGATGCTTCCATGGTCAAGCGGCTGTGTCAGAGAGCGATCTTGCTTGAACACGGGAATGTGGTTTACGCCGGCAAACCCAATGACGTCGTCAATCTTTATTCAAAACTGATCGCTGACAACGGATCCATCGAAGCGCTGGCTCCTGACATCGCCGCATTGCAAGCCGGTTGCCCTCCCACCGCCTTACCTGACGCACCGATCATCAATTCCCCGGCCACAAAAGAGGTTGAACCCTCAAATCCTTCCGCTTCCGCAGCTGTTGAAAAGGCCGACTGCGAGTCGGCCGACACTACCGCTCTTCGCCTGCGTCTTAAGGCAGCCGAGACGATTTTGCGCGCCCACTCGGATGGTAAGGGACTGACCAGGAANNGGAATTCTCTTACGGTGGCGAGCTTGGACGGATTAGAGAAGTTGGGATCTCGGACGCCGAAGGGCAGGCGCGAACATGGTTCACCACAGCTGAACCAGTGGTTATCCGAATGCTCGTCGAAGCGAGCGAGGACCTTCCAGAGCCGATCTTCGCCCTGACAATCAAGAACACCGCAGGGGTGGAGATCTACGGGACCAACACACTTTACAGCAAACAGCTGCCCCGGCCGATCAAAACTGGCGAGTTGCGCGAAGTGACTTTCGCTTTCGATCTCGATCTCCTGCCTGGTAACTACTTTCTTTCTTTTGGTTTCACCCATTTCATCGGGGACCAATTGGTCGTCATCCACCGGCGTTACGACGCGATTACAATTGAAGTTCACGGCATCGACCGGTGTTTCGGCATTGCAAACCTAAAAGCCGTCATCAACACGAGGGATCTGACCTCGGAACCCGCAGACAAGGCACCAAGCTCATGATCAGCTTTCGCCAAGGGGAGCGGACCATCAATCTGCAGGCCGGAGATCTCTGGGCCGCCAGTTCTGTGGGAAAAACGTATCGGGATACCTCCGCTGAAGAGCTTTGGGCA
>PMKA01000135.1 GCA_003157575.1 Opitutia bacterium | reverse complement strand
AGGATGTACCACTGCGTTCCCAGCAGCAGAAGCAGAACCGAGCTTGTCCCCAGTCCGGCCCCGAACGCAATCATGGCGCCGACGACGACAGGAAAGATCATCGGCGCCGGAAAGCTCGCAGCCATCTGAATGACGGGCTGGACAATTCGCGACCAGCGCGGATTACGACCGATCATGACGCCGATGGGAATCGTCCAGAGCGAGGCGAGGCCGACCGCGATCAGGACGCGCAGAAAGGTCGCCGCCGTGCTGCCGAGGAGATGAAGCCACTCGCCGCCCGAGAGTGTCGTCAACAGGCAAACATACTTCACCGCGCCAAACAGGATGCCCGCGCCAACGACGCCGGCGAGCAGGCGCCTGGGCCATCGCCACGCACGTCCCGCACAGGCTTCCGGCGCCGCGTCGCGAATCGCGGGCGGGCGCGCAGTGCGGCTGAACATCCGCCGGCAGAATTTCCACAACAGCGGCCCTGCGAGCAGGAGCCGCGACTGCCGGATCCGCTCCCAGAACCATGAACTGGGCGCACTGCCTGGTTCGTCATCGGTGAATTTATGCGACCACGCCACCAGCGGCCTCCAGACAATCTGGTCGACGAACACAATCATGCCGAGCATCGCCAGCACGCCGAGCACTTGCGCGCGGGCATCGCCGCGCTCGATGGCAAGGCTCATGTACGAACCAAGGCCCGGCAGCCGGAAATCGTGATCCCCGAGCACGAACGCCTCGCTCACCATCAGAAAGAACCAGCCCCCGGCCATGGACATCATGCTGTTCCAAAGCAGTCCCGTGGCGGCGAACGAGAGGTCGAGCCGGAAGAAGCGGCTCCACCACGACATCCGGGCGATGCGGGCGACCGCCTCCAGATCCGGCGGCACGGATTTCAAGGACGAGTAGAAGGAGAACGTCATGTTCCACACCTGGCCGGTGAAGATCATGAGCACCGATGCGATCTCGAGGCCGATGTTCTGATGCGGAAACAGGTAAACGAGCCCCAAAACGAACCCCGGCAGGAAACCCAGCACCGGGATGCTCTGCAGGATGTCGAGCACCGGCAACATCACCCGCTCCGCGCCGGCCGCGCGCGCCATCGTGTAGCCGTAAACCATCGTGAACAGGAACGACACGCCGTAGGCAATGATGCCGCGCGAAAGGCTGAACAGCGTGTAGAGCGGCAGATAACGCGCCTCCAGGTGGATCTCCGGGATCTGTCGCAGCGGTCCCCTCCATTCGTGGACGACTGTGACCAGCGCAAAGACGAGCGCGGCCACCATCCCTGCCGTGGCCAGATCGACCCACCCGAAGGCGCGCGGAGTTCTGATGAACTGTCGGTCAGTCACCACGGTGGTTCACGCAAGGCGCATAGTGTCCGGACGAACGGTCTGGCGATAACCACGGCGGTTCAGGTGCCGAATCCGGCGATTGGGACGTTCACGTTTGGTGGCTCTCCTTGTACAATTCCCTCAGCAATTTGGCCTCCATGAAGTCCGTCGGAGCATTGTCGGACGCCTGCTTGTGGCGGCTCGTGGCATCGAGCAATCGATCAAAGGCGTCCGCAAACTGCGTCACGCCATCGGCGAGCAGCTTGTCCGTGAGTTGCCGGAAGGGGATGCCGACGCGTTCCAGCAAATCCATGATCCGAAACGCTTCCTCGACGTTCTCCGTCAAGGCGGCCCCGGCGCGGCCATGATCGCGAAACGCGGCGAGCGTGGCGGGCGGCATGGTGTTGACCGTGTCGGGCCCGACGAGCCCCTCGACGTAAAGCACGTCGCTATAGGCCGGGTTTTTCGTGCCGGTGCTGGCCCACAACAGACGCTGGCTTTGCGCGCCCTGGCGGCTCAACGCCTGCCAACGGTCCCCACGATGGAGATCGAGATACTTCTGATAGGTCTTCTTTGCACTGGCTGTGGCGACCTTGCCCTGAAGCGAGCGCAACCCGGCGTTTTCTGCGGGCTCGGCTGACGAATCCAACCGCTCTCCTATCCAGGTGTCCACCGCGGTGTCGATCCGACTGACAAAGAAACTGGCGACTCCGGCCGCCTTGCCGAGATCGCCGCCCTGGAGGGCAAGATCTTCCAGTCCGCCGAAATAGGCTCCGGCGACCTGCTCGTAGGTCTCCTGGGCGAACAGCAGCGTGACATTTACATTGATGCCTTCGCCGACCAACTGCCGCACGGCCGGAATGCCCTCCGGCGTCCCGGGAACTTTGACCATCAGGTTTTCGCGGGCCACCATCTGCCACAAGCGCCTCGCTTCCTCGAGCGTGCCCTGCGTGTCATGAGCCAGCCGCGGGGAGACTTCGAGGCTCACGTAACCATCCCGACGGCCCGTTTCAATGTAGACCGGGCGGAACAGGTCCGCCGCCTCCTGGATGTCGCGCACCGCGATTCGCTCATAGAGCGCCTTTGGATCGTCCGCCTGCGATTCTTGAGCCTCAAGGATCTCCCTGTAGTCGCCGCTGCCTGTGATCGCCTTCGCAAAAATGGAGGGATTCGAGGTGAGACCGCGCAGGCCATCCTCCTCGATCAAGCGTTTGAGTGCGCCGCTCTTTATCAGGCGGCGGCTGAGATAGTCCAGCCAGACGGACTGACCGTGCTGCTGCAATGACTGCAATGGGTTGTTCAAGAAACGCCTTTCTGTTTCGCTGTAGGCGCGCATGCGGATGGAGCGAACACGCGGCGGACAATCCCCAGCAGCTGGAAGGGGATGCGACCGGGCAGGGCGCTTGATACGACTTGAGCCGTCTGCCGGGAGGGCGGGTGTGAAAATGCCGATGGGACGTGCACACTCGGGCGGGCGGATGCGTCGGATGACGGCGCGAAATGCGGGAAGCGGTCGTGAGGGCGGAAGACGGGTGGCGGGGGCGCATTTGGGCATGGCATTGGCGGCCGCGTAAATGAAATCGTCGCCGTTCGCCGTTCGTTTTCCGCCGCGGGAGTCTCCGGCGCAGTCCGGCGAAAGAGCGATCCGGCCGCCGCCGTGCCGGCGGCTCGTTGTGCCGGTGAGCGATTATGGACGGTGCGGGCGGTGGACGGGAAGAATTTCATGACGGGATCGCTGCCGGTTGAGGCCGCCCCGATTTGCGAAGGGAAATCGGAAGGCGGTTTGCTTTCCTTATCTTACGCCACACATCTCCGGGAAATCATGGGGTGTTTCCCGACCGCGGTGCGTGTGGCGGACGTTGACCGGCATGCAAAATGGGGTAGGTCATCACCCCATAAACAATCGCTCGCCAGAGGCGGCGTCCGGGGGTAGATGATCCTGCGCGAGCGCGCTGAACCGGCTTTGCCAACCCATGAAACGAATCACCGTATTGCTGGCCGAGGATCATGCCATTGTCCGCGAGGGATTGCGGTCGCTGTTGGAGCTGGAGCCCGAATTCGAGGTTGTCGGCGAGGCGGCGACCGGACGCCAGGCCGTGGAGATGGTCCGAAAACTCCGTCCGACGGTGGTTGTGATGGACATTGCAATGCCCCTGCTCAACGGCTTCGAGGCTACGCGGCAGATACTCGTCGTTGCGCCGGACACAAAGGTGCTGGTGCTCTCCGCCCACAGCGACGACGAGTACGTGGCTCACATGGCCGCAGTGGGCGCCTCCGGATATCTGGTGAAACAGAATTCCGGCCACGTGCTGGTGCAGGCGGTCAAGCAGATCATCGCCGGGCATCCGTATTTCAGTCCTACGATAGCAAAACGCCTTGGGGACGCCGTGCGCAGGTCGCGCGAAGGCGGAGCCGTCCGTGGAAATCCGCGGCAGCTGTTGACCGCGCGCGAGGCGGAGGTGCTGCAACTCGTCGCTGAAGGGGCTGCAAACAAGCAGGTCGCGGCCGAACTCGGCATCAGCACGAAGACGGTCGAGAAACACCGCCAGCAGTTGATGGACAAACTCAACATCCACGACACCGCCGGGCTCACCCGACATGCCATTGCAACGGGCGTGATCGAGAGCAGCATTCAGCGCACAAACGATTGACGGCGTCTGTGCGGGCGGGCGACGCTGCCGCGCAGTGGCGCGTGGCCCGCTATTTTTTCGAATTCTTCTGCTCTCCCTGTTTGAATTTGCTCTCGTCGGCGCTGGAGAGAGGTCCCGGGCCGAGGTACCCTTCCACCACCGGTTCGCCGATCCTGATCACCGGCTCGTACTTGTCGCTCGCCCGGATCCACGAGGGGACCGCGGTTTCGCGGGCGATAAGAGGCGCAGCGATGCTGATCATCGTGGGCAGCGTGTCCGCCATGACCAGGCCCCTCGAAGGGCACGCGATGCGGGTGCGCCACAAGAGGAGGCGGTGCTTTTTCGCCGCCGCCGCGAAATCGTAACCGAGCACGACGGCCATATAGAGATCATCCTGGCTTGCGGAGCGAAATTTATCGGCGTCGGGCCGCAGATATTGCAAATCCGGGCCAAAGTCCGTGTCGAGCCCCCCGGGAAATTTGGAGATCAGACCAAGCTTTTCGCCCCCGAGGAAACGCAGCATCCCCCTCTCGTTTATCCGGACGGGAAAGTCGACATCCCAGGAGGACGATTCCACGTAGAGGCTGCCCCAGGCGAATACCACCACCTCCGTGGGCGGGTGGATGGCGTTGGCAGGGAGATAACCCTGTTTGGCCAGGGCCTTCCCAAAAAAGTCATACATCGTCTCCTTGCTGGGCTGCTTGTCACCGGCAATGCACGCGCCGAGATCACGATATCCCATGCTGATCGCCAGATAATAGACGGGATGCTCCCTGGACACAGGCGGGAGTTTGGCTCCGTCGGGCGTGACATCCGTGTTCACGATCACCTCGACGTCGTGGTGGAACAACCAGTCCATCGGACCCGCCAGCGCGAGCGGGGCGCAACCCGTCAAGGCGACAAGAAGCGACAGGAAACGCAGAGAAGACATGTTTCGCCGAAAACGACCGGAAACGCAGCAGCAGGAAGCTCGATCAAGACTGAATCGGGGATGGGTAATTTCAAGGCGAAACGTGGCCCAGATGTTTCGCACTTTGCGCCACCGCTGCGATCACTTATCAGTACGCGTCACGTCTGCTGGTGGTGACCGCAGGATATGCGGGCTAGATTCAAAATCGCCCCGAAAACTGCGTGGAGAATCCGGGTCGGCGCCGTCGGAACTTGACCTCAGTGCGGCGTGCTTACCAGTTTAGGCGTTGGAGCACCAACGCATGACACCGGAGGAAGAATATTTCGACGTGGTTGACCAGCATGACGCCGTTGTGGGGCGGGCGGCGCGGCGCGAGGTTCACGCCCGCGGGCTGCTGCACAGGGCGGTGCATGTGCTTGTTTTCAACGCTGCGGGCGAGTTGTTCCTGCAAAAGCGATCGATGAGCAAGGACACTGCGCCGGGGGCATGGGATTCGTCGGCATCCGGGCATGTCGACTCCGGAGAGAACTACGATGAATGCGCCGTGCGGGAGCTCCGCGAGGAGATCGGTCTTGCGTTGCTCCGGCCGCCGGCGCGATGGCTGCGTCTGCAAGCCTGTGCGGAAACCGGCAACGAATTCGTCTGGGTGTACCGGGAGCGTTCCGAGGGTCCGTTCACGCTTCATCCCGAGGAGATCGAGCGGGGTGCCTGGTTCGCCACGACGGAGATCGCGCGGCGGCTGCGCGAGGATCCCGCCGAGTTTGCCGGATCGTTCCGCCTCATCTGGCGGGAGCTTGCGGCCAGGGGCGATCTGCCCTGAGGAGCCCGTCGGAGTTTGTCCTCGGTACTATTTTCGGGGCGTCCACTCGCTCACGCTCGCAGCCAGACTCTTTACGAAATCGCTCCTAGCGCGAGCGGGGCGGCAGGGGGATCCGCGGTGGCGGAGGAGGACTGGCCGGCGTCGGGGCGGCGGTGCGGCCGAGCTTCTCTCCGACGGCCCCGGCAATCTGTTCGGTTTTTCGCAGCCAGCCTTCGGCAGTCCTGGCCGCCTCTCCGATCTTGGTTGCGGGCACGTCGAATTCCTCGGCGACGGTCTGGCCGATCTTCGAGAACGCATCGAGCGAGCGGTCGGCCTTCTTCAGGAGTTCGCCGGTCCTGCCCGTTGCCGCCGCCTCCTGTTGTTGATAGCCGTTGACGACCCATTCGAGCTTGCCCGAACGGACGTCGATCAAAAGACCGTGGACCGGCACATTGGCCCCGATGAGCGGGCTGATCCGCGCAAAGTCGACCCCGCGGATGACGTTCTGGCGTTCGGAGGCGAAGAGGCCGAAATATTCGACGAGGTTTTCCGGGAGTCGGGCGCGGTCAACGCCCAGGGTTTTCAGGCGCTCAAGCAGCTGCATCACCGTGGTCTTGCCGACAAGGCAGTCGCTGTGGCCGATAATTGCGATTTCCTTCGCCCCCTTCACCGCGCAGGCCAGCCCCAGCGACCGCATCGTGCTGCTCAGCGGGCTGGTGATGATGTTGCCGGCGTTGCGCAACCAGATGAACTGCTCCTCCGGGATGCCCAGTTGATCCGGCAGAAGTTTGTTGAGCCGGGCGTCGATGCAAGTCAGCGCGGCCAGCGGAAGCGCCGTCGGGAACTCGGCGACCGGCACGACGGCGGTCGGGTCGCCGGCGACCCGGCGCTTGTTGACATCGAGAATCGCTTCGAAGAGCCGCATTTTGGCGACCGGAGAATGATGGAGGCAATCGGAGCGGCTGCGGGCAGGCTCCCGGATTTTGAGCGGTCAGGGCTGCGCTTTGGGCGGCTCTTCCTGGCCCATCGCATTCCGCAGCGCGGGCACCTGTTGGAGCAACTTCTCAAGCTTCACGCCCGTCAGGCTTTCAAGAACGGGGGGAAGCTGGGCGATGATCTGGGTGATGTCGCCGGTCAGCTTGCTCGCGCCGCCGCCCGGACCATTGCCCGAATTGATGATGACGATCTTCTCGGTCTTGGAGAGAGGCTCGCTGATCTTGCCGGCGAGTTGCGGCAGGATCTCGACGAGCATCTGGATGACAGCCGCCTCGTTGTACTGCTTGAACGACTCGGCCTTCTTCCGCATCGCCTCGGCCGTGGCGACACCCTGCGCCTCGATCACGGCCGCCTCGGCCAGTCCGCGTGCACGGTTGGCCTCGGCCTCTGCGAGACCGGTGGCTTTCGCGACATCGGCGCTGGCGAAGCCGGTCGCCTTGGTGGCGGACGCGGCGCCCGCGGCCTCGGTCTCAAGCTGGAATTTCCGCGCGTTGGCGAGCGTCTCGACCTTGTAGCGCTCGGCGTCGGCCGGCTTCTGGACGTTGGCTTCGAGTTCGCGCTGCTTGCGCATGATTTCCTGCTGCTGGAGCTCGATCTGTTTCTGCTTCTCAATGATTTGGACCTGCACTTCCTCTGCCTTGACCAGCTGGCCGGTCTTG
>PMKA01000201.1 GCA_003157575.1 Opitutia bacterium | reverse complement strand
TTGTTTGTCCCGGGCTAACGCTCCTTTTTAGCCTGTTTGGCCTGCTTCTTTTCTTTGGCGGTCTTCAACGGCGTCTTCTTCGTCTGTTTCTTCGAGTCTCTTGTCTTGGACATGGTGTTCCTTGATTGAGGTTGCGTGCTGGAACGATACGGGAGGCCTTGGCTCGACACACAATCTGCCGGCCGTCTCATCCTGCGGGCACCCGTCTGGGCGACGGGTTTGGTAATTATACTGGCATCGGCGATAAACGCGAGAAGAACTCTCGCGTGAGGTCCGGACGGTGGCGGATCGTGATGACGTCGTAGAGCTTTGCCAGCTGGCGTTCGACTTGTTCGAGCCGGGGTTCGTCGGATGACAGGAGCAGCATGCAGCTCGTGGCGCCGTCGCCGACCGGCACGCANNCAGCCCGGTGACGTGCGACATCGTCCCGGGATGATTGCGCACCCGCAGCTCGAGCACAGCGGTTCCGGCCCCGCAGGATTTTTCATTTGATCGATGGCAATCCCTCTCCGGTGCTGCGGCGTTCGGGCCGGAGGAGGGACGGGCGGATGTGGGTTCAGGCATGGGCGGAGACGGGTTCGGGTTCGATGAGCATGTTGCGGTTGGCGGCGCCGGGAGGCACCATCGGATAGACATTGGCCTCCTCGTGAATCGGGATCTCGATCACGCAAGGGCCGGGAGCTTCGAGCGCGGCGGAGAGTTCCTCGAGCGGTTCGCGCCCGGGATCGAGTCGCAGACCGCGGATTCCGAACGCGCGAGCAAGCGCGGCGAAATCCGGAACCGCGGTGAAGTGGGCGGCCTCGTAGCGGCGGCTATAAAACAGCTCCTGCTGCTGCCGCACCAGGCCGAGCTGGGCATTGTTGAAGACCAGCACGGCGACGGGCAGATCCAGATCGGCCAGCGTGGCGAGTTCCTGGATATTCATCAGTATCGAGCCGTCGCCGCTCACGCAGACCACACGCCGGCCCGGGGCGGCCAGGCCCCCGGCTGGGCTTCCACCTTTGCCAAGACGATGGCGGACAGGCAGGGCAAGCCCTTCGGCGTCGCTCAGGGCAAGCGCCGCGCCGATCGCGGCGGGCAGGCCGAAACCCATCGTGCCGAGGCCGCCGGAGGTCAGCAGTGTGCGGGGCCGCCGGAACGGGTAGGCCTGGGCAACCCACATCTGGTGCTGTCCGACGTCCGTCGTGACGACCGTGTCCGGCGGCAGGACCTCACCGAGGAAGCGGCAGAGGTTGATCGGGTGCAGCGGATCGTCGCTGCGCGCCGGGGCGGATAGCTGGTGAGCGGCGCGGAGCCCGGCGGCGCGGGCACGCCAGGCCGGGTGCGATTGCTGGGGCAGGCGTTCAAGCAGCCGCGAAAGAATGGCGGTGGCATCGCCGACGAGCGCATGACAGGCGGTTTTGATCTTCCCGATCTCAGCGGCGTCGATGTCGATGTGGACGATCGCGGCCTGTGGACAAAACTCGGCGACCTTTCCGGTGGCGCGATCGTCAAAGCGTGCGCCGATCGCAAGCAGCAGGTCAGCCTCTTCGAGCAGGAGATTGGTGCCCCTGGCGGCGTGCATGCCCAGCATGCCCATGAAGAGCGGATCCTCGGGCGGCAGGGCGCCGAGGGCCATGAGCGTGCACACGACGGGCGCGGACGCCCGGTGGGCGAGTGTTTGCGCGAGTTCGGAGGAGCCCGACGTGATCACGCCTCCGCCAAGGTAGAGAACCGGGCGCCGTGCTCCGACGAGAAGGCGGGCCAGTTCCTCGACGAGATCCTCGGAACACCGGGGCGCCGGCACCGGGCGGCCGGGTTCGGGGAAAACGTCAACGTCAACCATGGCGTTCTGAACATCCTTCGGCACGTCGATGGCCACAGGTCCTGGGCGTCCTGACTCGGCCAGCTGGAATGCAAGGGGCACGGTCTCCAGCAGCTCGGCCGCATCCCGCACGAGAAAGTTGTGCTTCGTGATCGGCAGCGTGAGCCCGTAGGTGTCAACCTCCTGAAATGCGTCGGTGCCGATGAGCCCCTGGGAGACTTGGCCGGTGATGGCGACGAGGGGCACGGAGTCGAGCCGGGCGTCGGCGATTGCCGTCAGCAGGTTTGTGGCGCCCGGCCCGGATGTCGCCAGGCACACGGCCGCCTTGCCGGTGACGCGTGCCATGCCCTGGGCAATGAACCCCGCGCCCTGCTCATGGCGCGCGAGGATGTGACGGATGCGGCTGCGGTGCAGCGCGTCGTAGAACGGCAGGATGGCCCCGCCGGGAATGCCTGCGATGGTGCGGATGCCCTGTCGTTCGAGCAGGATCCGCAGGAGGTTGGAGCCGGTGATCTTCATGGAGGTTCGCGATGCGAGCCCTCTCCCGTGCAGCGAACCGGCGGAGGCAAAAAAACCCCCTCCGGTGCGGCACCGGAGGGGGCAAAGTCTGATGGACGATCAGGACCCCCGCGGCGCGCGCACGAGCGCAACGACGACGACCACCACGACCACGAGGGCGAGGGAAGAAAGCGTCGTTTTACCGGAGGGATTCATGAACGGCCCGCGAGCAAGGGCGAAGATGCGGAGGGTGTCAAGACGGCAAAAAGGTGGAGTATCCACTATTCTCCGACTTCGTGGGCCGCCTTGAAGGCCAGGGCTGCCGCGGCGCCGCCGAGGAGGTCGGCAACCAGATAGACGCCGAGCTGGTGCAGATTCTCCAGGCCCATCACAAAAACCCCGAGGCCGACCGCCGGATTGAATGCGCCGCCGGAAATTCCGCCCACCGAGACGGCCCCCGCGAGCACCGTGAAGCCTATCGCCAGGCCATAGAACGAATTGCCGGCCGTCCCTTTGGCCGTCGCCGTGTTCAGCACAACCCATGCGAGCGCAAAGGTGAAAAGAAACTCGACGACCAACGACGCCTTTGTGGGATGAAAGGCCGGAAGCGCGCGCCCGTTGAAAATAGCGGTGACGATCAGCGCCGCCGCCAGGCCGGCCAGCAGCTGGGCGGCCCAGTAGGGAATCACATCCTTCGCCTCGCACTTCCCGCGCAGCCAGACGGCAAGCGTGACCGCCGGATTGAAGTGCCCGCCGGAAATGTGTCCTCCGGCAAAGATCATGACCATCAGGACGGAACCGATTGCGACGGGGGCAAGGATCGCTCCGGAACGGACCGCCGCGCCAACCGTGAAAACGAGGAAGAAGGTGCCGATGAACTCAACAAGGTACTTTTTCATAGTTCTATGGTCGGTCCGATCTAGGCTGATTCCGAACCGGTGTCGAGCGGACAGAGGACGGCTTGCACCGCGCGCGGAGGTGGGTATGGCTTGCCGGACGCATGGCAAAGACAGAAGAGCCCAAGGTCATCTTTTCGATGATCGCCGTTTCCAAGACGATCGAACGGAAGCAGATTCTCCGCGACATCAGCCTGTCGTTCTATTACGGGGCGAAGATCGGCGTGCTCGGCCTCAA
>PMKA01000229.1 GCA_003157575.1 Opitutia bacterium | reverse complement strand
GTAGATCTTCGCCCCGCCGCAATGCCGCGTCAGGCGTTCGGCAAAATAGAGGGGCGTTGGGCGGCCGGCATAGTCCCGCAGGTTCTGGCGCAGCTCGGCCTGAAACGCAGGATCCGTCCTGGCCTTTGAATAAGCCGCGCCGAGTTCCTCCAGGGCGGTCATCAGCGTCTCCGGCACAAACACCCCGCCGTAGGGGCCGAAATGCCCCGTAGCGTCGGGCAGGGAAAAACGGTCCAGAAGTTCAGCTTTCGCGGTGGCGGCACACATGGGACGGACAACGTGGATTCTCCGGCGCCTCCAGGCAACGGCGAACTTGGCGCCCGGGACTCTGTCGGGGCGGCATCCGGCGCCATCCGCGCGCGTTGACGGATCTTCGCAAAGTCCGGCGGCCGCTACGCGCCGGCGCGGCGCGAGGACTGTTGCGCCGCAAATTCCCGGAAGATCTCCGCCCGCTTGATGGCGCGCTGCTCCTGATCGACCTCATCCCTGGAACGTTGCTTGTTCCGTTCGTGCATCCGCCGGCGCACCTGACGCAAGGCCAGATCCTGAAGCTGCCGGATGCGTTCGCGGGTGATGTTGAATCTCTGCCCGACCTTCTCGAGCGTCAGCGGGGCGCCGCCGCCCAGACCGAAGCGGAGGATGAGAATCTCCGCTTCGCGCGGATCGAGCGAACGGACGATCTCGTGCAGGTCCTCGATCATGTTCTTGTCGCCGAGGTGCTCATCGGGACTGCGGGCGTTTTCATCGCCCACGATGTCGCCGAGCACCCTCGCGTCGGCGTCGTCGCCCAGGGGGGCTTCGAGCGAGGCGGGGCGGACGCTCACCGTTTTAAGGAGCGCGATCTTTTTCACCGGGATCTGCAGCTCGTAGGCGATCTCGTCATTGTCCGGCTCGCGGCCGAATTCCTCAAGATATCGGCTGATGATCCTCCGCATCCGGGCGATCCGGTCGACAAGGTGGACGGGAAGGCGGATGGTCTTTGACTGGTTGGCCACCGCGCGCTTCATCGACTGTTTGATCCACCACGCGGCATAAGTGCTGAGCTTCCCTCCGCGGGCCGGGTCAAAACGCCCGACCGCCTTGATGAGGCCGAGATTGCCCTCGCTGATGAGATCCATGATCGGCAGACCCAGATGGTTGTAGTCGAACGCGATCTTCACCACGAGGCGAAGATTGGCCCTTATCATGTGCTCCCGCGCAACCTCGTCGCCTTGCTGCACGCGCAGAGCAAGCTGGATTTCCTCCGCCGGCGTAAGCAGCGGAGTGCGCCGGATGTCGTTCAGATAAAGTTGAAGCGTTGAACGATCGTCCCTGTGATCGATCTCATCCGCTGCCTCCGCGCCCCGCTCCCCTGTCCGCGGGCCGGACGCTTCCATGAACGGCTGGTCGCCGGATTCTGGAACCGAAGTCCCGGAGTGCGGGGTCCATTGCGAGGCGGGCGGTGGCGGATTGCCCGGGCTGAGGGTAACCGCCGGATCGGGCCTGACTCCACCCAGACCGGTCTTGCGGAGGGGGAGGGGTTTGTTGGGCTTTGGAGTTTGCATGGAGGTAAATTAAACCCGCCGTCACGCGGGGACACTGAAGACCTGGGTCCTCCCAATGTCCTGGTCGGACTGGCGGCGGGGTTGTGGGGAGCCGCCCGGCTCAACTGCCACGAGCGGAATTGTTCCGACCCAAAAGGCGGCGGGGAAGACACACCGGATGTCGTATCCCGGGCCTTCTTCCTGGCGGCACCGCGTTGTCAGAGGGGTCTGGCTCACGGGGCAAGAAGATAACCGCAGGCGTGAATTTTTGATATACGGTGTTTTCCTACCATGAGCGATGCCACCTCCCCGGGAGGCACAGTATGCCCCGACCGGTTGAAAAGGGAATTTCGCGATTGTCTCGGACAACGCGCGATCACAGCATTCCAGCAACTCGATCCGCTTGAGGCTGGTGGCACGGCCATCACTCCACTCCATGAAGCTACTCACGCTCTTGCTGGCTGAAGACCACGCAGTTGTCCGCGAAGGGCTGCGGGCTTTTCTCAAGACCGCAGAGGATCTCCAGGTTGTGGGAGAGGCGAAGACCGGCAGGGAGGCGGTGGATCTGGCCGTGAAACTCCAGCCGTCAGTGATCGTCATGGATGTCGCCATGCCGAAGCTCAACGGGTGCGAGGCCACGCGCCAGATCCTCCTCGACAATCCCGCTGCGAAGATCCTCGCCCTTTCCGCGCGCAGCGATGACGAGTATGTCGCCCGGATGGTGGCGGCGGGCGCCAGGGGTTTCGTTGAGAAACAGAGCTCCGGCCAGATTCTGCTGCAGGCGATCCGGGAGGTGGGCGCCGGAAAGACGTCTTTCAGTCCGGCGATTACGAAGCGCCTGGTGCAGATCGGCAGGAAGGCGCGCCAGGAGGGCTTTGCCCAGGGGAAACCGCAGCCGGCGCTGACGCCGAGGGAGGAGGAGGTGCTCCAGCTCGTGGCCGAAGGCGCTCCCAACAAGCAGATCGCCTCGGAGCTCGGCATCAGCATCAAGACGGTCGACAAGCACCGCCAGCAGATGATGAACAAGCTCGGGATTCACGACACCGCCGGGCTCACTCGATATGCCATTTCGTCCGGCGCGATCGAATGCGACGTCTGACCGCCATGCGCCAGGAACAGAAGGAGGCGCCGTCCGGGACGAATGGAAACGGGGGACAACCCCTGGCCGGAGGAGGCGGCACGGTGCGCGGGAAATCGCGATTGATCGAGGCATTCTACGAACACTCGCCGGACCCGCTGGTGACGATCAACACCGCGGGCAGGATCACGGACGTGAACAAGGCGACGGAAAACGCCACCGGCATCCCGTCAGATCAGCTGATAGGGACGGATTTCTCCGCGCATTTTGTGGAGCGGGAGCGGGCGGACGCCGGGTGCCGGCTGGTCCTGCGCGCGGGGTTCGTGCGGGACTACCCGCTCACGATGCGCCACGTTTCGGGCAGCACCATCGACGTGCTCTGCAACGCGGAGGTCTACCGGGACGAGACAGGAGGGGTCCAGGGCGCGTTCGCGGCCATGCGCGACGTCACGGAACGCAACCGCGCCGAGGCGGAGCTGGCGCGCTATCGCGATCATCTTGAGGACCTGATCCGCGCACGGACCGCCGAGCTCGAGGCCACAAACGCCGGACTGAAGACGGACATCAAAGGAGGCAAGAGACGGGAAACTGAGCTCCAGCGGCTCAACCGGACGCTCAAGGCTCTCAGCGCCAGCAGCCAGGCCATGATGCGCGCCACCGACGAATCGGCATACCTCAACGAGGTTTGCCAGATCATCGTGCGGGACTGCGGGCACTCCATGGTGTGGATCGGGTTTGCACTCGACGATTCTGCGAAAACCGTCCGACGGGTCGCGCAGGCGGGTTTCGACGAAGGGTACCTTGACCGGCTGCGGGTGACATGGGCGGACACCGAACGGGGACGCGGCCCCACCGGCATGGCGATCCGCACGGGAAGGCCAGCCGGATGTCCGAACATGAGGACGGATCCTGATTTCGCTCCGTGGCGCGAGGAGGCGCTTCAGCGGGGCTTCATGTCCTCGATAGCGGTCCCGCTGATGGACGAAGGCCGGGGCATGGGCGCGATCACCATCTATTCGCGGGAGCCCTCCCCATTCACACCCGAGGAGGTGAACCTCCTTTCGGAGCTGGCTGACGACGTGCGATACGGCGTCAGCGCCCTGCGGTTGCGGCGCGCGCACGCGGAGGTGGAACAGGCGCGTCGGGATCAGGAACATGAGCTGGCCGCAATCTATGAGAATGCGCCGCTCATCATCCTCCTTGTGGATGCCGACCGGCGGGTCCACAAGGCCAACAAGGAGGCCGCGAGGTTCGCCGGCCGCAGCGTCACGGACCTTTTCGGACGGGCCTCGGGCGAGGCGTTGCGCTGCCTGCGGTCGGCCGACGACCCAAGAGGCTGCGGCTTTGGGCCCAGCTGCGGCCACTGCGCCCTGCGCAGCACGATCGCCACCGCGGTGCAGACCGGGAGCAGCCGGCAGCAGGTTGAGGTCACCCTGCCCTTTGCCGCTGACGACGGCGAGGTGGACCGCACGTTCCTCGTGTCAGCCCTCCGGCTCGACCTCCGCGGCCGGCCGATGGCCCTGGTGACAATGCAGGACATAACCGGGAGAAAACACGTGGAGGAGGCGCTGCAGGCGGCCCATTCCGAGC
Source organism: Opitutia bacterium (assembly GCA_003157575.1). Lineage (GTDB taxonomy): Bacteria > Verrucomicrobiota > Verrucomicrobiia > Opitutales > Opitutaceae > Fen-1467. Next base: position 2,729 of record PMKA01000229.1, on the reverse strand, counting down.
TGGAGGCGCGTGTCGCCGAACGCACCGTCCAGTTGCGCGCGCTCGCCGCGGAGCTGACGCAATCGGAGGAGCGCGAACGGCGGCGGATCGCACAGATCCTCCATGACGAACTTCAGCAATTGCTGGTCGCAGCCCGTCTGCGTCTTGAGGCGGTCCGCGAGCGGAGGGAGGCCCGCGCACTCACCGATGACCTCCTGAGAATCGAGGCTCTGATCAGCGAATCGAATGACATTGCGCGCGGGCTCAGCCACGAACTCAGTCCGGCGGTGCTGCACGAACACGGCCTGGTGGCGGGCCTGAAATGGCTCGGGCAGTGGATGAACGAGAAGCATGGGCTGGTGGTGCGGGTCGACGCGAATGCGTCCGTCGAGGCGTTGGAGCATGACGTCAAGGTGCTGCTTTTCCAGTCGGTACGCGAACTCCTGTTCAATGTAATCAAGCATTCCGGCGTGAAGCGGGCCGGCGTGCGGATGCGCGTGACAGCCGACAGGCATGTGGCGATTCTGGTGAGCGACCGGGGCCGCGGGATCGGTCCCGTTCACGAAATGGAGGGCCGCATATCGAGCATGGGGTTCGGACTCTTCGGCATCCGGGAACGCCTCGCATTTGTCGGCGGGCGGATGGATGTGGAGGGCAAGCCTGGCGGCGGAGCCCGTTTCCGCCTGGTCGTTCCCCTGCCGGGCGGACGACCCGCTGTAACCGCCCCCGCTGCCCCGCCAGCCGGCCACCCGCGCGTGGAGCCCCGTGCGGAGCCGGCCGCGCATCGCGCCCCGCGCCCACCCAGGCAGGCGGCTCACCCCACGATCCGCGTGCTGCTGGCTGACGACCACAAGATCGTGCGCGAAGGTCTTTCCATGATTCTCCACAACCGCCCGGGAATCGAGGTCGTCGGCATGGCGGCAGACGGGCAGGAGGCCGTCACCCTGGCAGGTGCCCTTCAACCGCATGTCGTCATCATGGACGTAAGCATGCCCAAGCTCGACGGGATGGCCGCCACCCGGCGGATCGTCGCGAGCTGGCCCCAAATCAAGGTGATCGGGTTGACCATGCACGCAGATGATGTCACCTTCGATTCCATGCGTGAGGCGGGTGCGGTCGACTGCCTGCCCAAGAGCGGCCCGACCGAGACCCTCGTCAACGCGATATGCGCGGCGACGGGGACGACCGCGCCATTGCCGCCCCCGCGTTCACACTGAACAATCGACGCCAAGAAGGGCAACCCGAATGAAGCACCCAATGGGAACAGCCGCGTTTTCGCTCTTTCTGCTGACGCTCGGCGCCTGCCAAAACCCCCAGTATATGAACGGGCGGAGAGTCATCGGCTCGCATTGGAAGGACGGGCACATCGTCTATGTTTTGGAGCCGAACGAAGAGGACCGGACGGCGTTCAAAGAGGCTCTTAAAGAATCAGAGGCCGCAGCCCGGGAGGTGACGTTCCGGCCGGCGGGGAACTGACGGAAGCTTCCGGGCACGGCTTCTTTCCCCCCGGGAAAGCCCGGCCAGACTGATTCGGGAGCGCGCCCATTCAGGAAAAGACAGCTTTGCTTTTCGGCTTCACCCCTCCAGTCTCACAGTCGCCTTCAAGGGAAGCGCCGAAAGATGAGCCATCAACCCGCCGATCTGGAGCCTGACAAAAACCTGGAATCGCCATCCGCTTCGAAATTGAGGCGATGGAGCGCATGGTTCCGGACGTTCGACCTCCGCGATCGATGGTGGCGCCTGCTCGATCTCCTGGAGACGCAGAAGGCGCTGCGTTGGACACTCTACAGCCTTCTCGCGGCAGCCCTCGTGACCGGGGCGTTGCTTGTTTGGGTCTATCCGTGGTGGGTTGAACGAAACGCCATCGCCATGGCCCGCCAGTGGATCAGCGCCGGCCGGCTGGAATATGCAGCGGAGGCCGTGCAAAACGCCGTGATCGCCGCTCCGGAACGAGCGGAGACGTGGCGCCTCGCCGCAGAGGTCGCCCGTTTGCGCGGCAGGAAGGCGGAGGCGGTCGAACACGCCCGCCACGCGGCCAAGCTCGCAGCGGGAGATCCGAGGTTCGTGTTGGAATGGGCGGCGGCCGCCTTGCAGGCCGACATGTCGGAAGAAGCGGATCGCGCCCTGTCCAGCCTGTCCGGCGAAGCGGCGGCAGGCTCCGCATGGGCACAGCGTCTGCTGGGAGAACTTGCGCGAAGGCGGGTTCAACTCACCGACGCAAAGGACCATTTTGAGGCTGCGCTCCGGCTCGACGGACCGGGCGCGGTGGACGAAGTTCCCCTGTCGATCGTCCTGTTGAATTCGACCCGTGCGGAGGAACGGCAACGGGGACTGGATTTGCTGGAAAAGTGGACGACGGACAGGGAATGGGGCGCGGCCGCGGCGCGCGCGTTGCTTGCGGATGCGTTCGCCCGGCATGAGCGGCCGGCGATGCTGAGGTGGGCCGAGGCGCTGCGGACAAATCCAGGCTGCACCGTCGGCGACATGCCGAACTGCCTGGCCGCGCTGTCGATGTCCGATGAACAGCGTTTTGCGGAAGCCCTCGCCATCCTGGAAAAGAACCATGCCGTCACTCCCAATGCGGCAACCCAGCTCATCGGCTGGCTGAATCAGGTCGGACGAAGCGCGGAGGCCGTCGCCTGGATGAGGACCTTGCCGGACCAGGGGCTGCAACACCCTCCCCTGTCGGTGGTCGGCGCGGAGGCGCTGCGGCGGACGCAAGCATGGCCGGAGCTGCGGGACCGGACACG
>PMKA01000282.1 GCA_003157575.1 Opitutia bacterium | reverse complement strand
GGCAAATAGGAGATTTGCAGCTGGAGGGATGGACATCGGCGCGGTGAGCAGAGTCGAACCGCGCCAGCCTTCGCACGAGGCTGCGGCATGGCAGGCTGTCAGCGCCCCACAACCTCGACGGTAACGCCTGTTCGACAGGGTCCCGGGAAGTGCGCCGATCCGGTCCGGAGGAACAACAGCTCCGAGGGAACGGCGCTTTTCCGGAACGGGAGGGCTTCAGCTCTCAGCCGCCGGCACCGGGGCATTCGTTTGCGGGCGTGCCGGGACCGGTTCCTTTGGCGCGGTCGCGCCTGTCGGCTTCCGGTCGTGGTATTCTTTGACGCGCTTGTCGTCATAGCCCACGTAATAGCCATTTGCGCCCCCGACCTGCACGTCGTTGAGCACTGCGCCGAATACGGCGACGCTCGCTGACATCAGGCGCCGGGCGCAGTGCTGCGCAGTCCGCCGCATGACGCGGTTGAACTGAATTGTGTAGATCGCTCCATCCACCAGCGGGAGGATGTTCAGGGCGTCGCTGACTGCCGCGAGCGGAGGCGTGTCAAAAATCACGCGGTCGTACCTTTTTGTCAGCTCCGCGAGCATTGACTCGAACTCCTTTGAGTTGATCAGGCCGATAGGGTTTGGGGCGCGTCCGCCGGATCCGATGACGTCGAGATTTGGATAAACATCCTTCACGACAATGTCGTCGAACGACGCGCTGTTGGAACAATAGTCGATGACTCCCTTCGTGGCACGCAGCCGGAACGACCGGTGTATGTTCGGCTTGCGCAGGTCGCAGTCGACAACTGCCGTGCGCTGGCCCTGGGATGCAAATGCGAGCGCGAGGTTTGTGGCGATGAACGACTTTCCCTCCCCTGGCAGCGTGCTGGTGACTGCTATCAGGCGGGCGTTCCGGCTGTCGGCGTTCAGGCGAAGGGTTGAATAGAGCGAAAGGAAGGCCTCCACGACCATGGGGTCGGCCCCGTTGGAAACAATCTGGGCTTTGTCTGCCGGCTCCATCCGGCCGACCCTGGGAACGACGCCAAGCAGGGGGAAACCGATGTACTCCTCGATGTCGAAGGCGGTCTTTACCCGGTCCTCGATCTTCGCGATCAGGAAAGCGGCTCCGATTCCCAGGGCGACTCCCGCGAAGATCCCGAGGGCGAGATCAAGGGCGATTCTCGGCGAGATCGGCCTCATGGGCTCCATGGCCGAATCGATGACGCGGGCGCTCTCCGTCTCCATGCTGCTGGTTACGGAAGTCTCGCGCATCCTCGCTATCATCGATTCGAGCAGCTGGTCGTTGATCTTGAAGTCCCGCTCGAGGTTCTCGTATTCGACAGCCGACTTGTCCAGATCAAGGGACTTGCTCTCCTGCTCTGCGAGAGCCTTGCGGGCGGCCGCGTCCGTCTGGAGCGCGTTTTCGTATTCGGACCTTATCGAGGCCGCAGCCTCGTCGAGCGCCGCTTTCATCTCCGACTCCGCCTTGGCCACCGCATTTGTCGCCTCGATCAAACGCGGGTGCTTCTCCTTGTAGTATTGCTGGCAGTTGGCCAGCGCGAGTTTTTGCGTCGTGAGCTGCTGTGTCAGCTGGCTCACCTTTGTCTGGCCTGCGATGAACGGAAGTTCCGCGAGCGGCCTGCCCTCCCGGGTCCACTGTTGAACCTGGTTCCAACGGACCTCCGCTTCGTTGAGATGGGCGTTGGTCTGGGTTGCCATCAGGTTCAACGCCTTGAGCTTTTCGGTGACAATATCCTTGCTCTGTACGAGCGAGATGAGGTTGCCGCGCTGCCTGAATGCCTGGAGGGCGTTGGCGAGCTCATCCACGTGCTTGCGTTGCTGGTCCGCGCGGTCCTTCAGCTCATCGACGGCCTTCAATGCCTCCTCGACACGAAGCCGGGTGTTGTACGCGATATACTCCGTCGCGATGAGATTGGCCACCCGGGCTGCGATCTTGGGATTCGGATGTTGAAATCCGATGGCGGTGACGAGGCTGAACCGCTGGGGCACGATCCGGCGGCTGGAATAGATGATTGCCGCCGGGCTGGGCGTCTCTCCCGTCCGTGTCGCGTAGGGATCGGTCAGCTGCTTCAGTTCCTCGGCGGACATCCGGTTCACCACGCTCTGGATGATCGCCGCACTCTCCAGGATGTTGACTTGCGTATTGAAGTCCGCATCGCTCGCGATCGTGTCGTCCGTCACATCGGCCACCCGCAGGATGTGGGGTCCGTGCCGCAGCACCTGGACTGTGGCAAGCGCCTCATAGATCGGGGTGGCGAGGAAGGTGAAGACCGCGGTGAGGAGAACGGTGACAAAAAAGACGGTGACGACGTACCATTTGCGCTCGCGCACCAAAAGCCATGCGTTGCGCAACCCGATGCGCTGTTCCTCGTCGTCGTGCTCGGATCCGTAGGCCGGGTACCCGCCGTATCTGCCGTACGGCCGGTAACTGCCGTACCTGCCATATCCCGGAGGCCGGGTGTCCGACTTTGGAGGAGGAGACTGGGGAGGACTCATTGCGGTTCAAAGCATGCGCTCAGGGACAACGATGACGTCGCCCTCCTGGAGGGCCCATTTGTTGGCTGAATCGCCCGACATCAGTTGATCGGCGTTGATGATGAAACTCTCCGTTTGCCCGTTGCCGTGTGTTCTTGTCAGGGTCACGCGGCTGCGATTGGAGAGCCGTGAAAAGCCCCCGGCGCGCCCCACGGCGTCCAGCAGCCGGAATTCCTTCTCAGGTGGAATCACGACCGATCCTGGCGTGTTGACCGCCCCGAAAACATTTACGGTGCGCTGCCCGTACTCGAGCACCAGCAGGTTGATCTGCGGATTGACGAGGTAGTCCCGCGCGTAAAGTTCGGTGATCAATTTCTCCGTGTCACGGACGGTGCGGTTCCTGACATCGATCGGACCGATCAGCGGCATCACGAGGGTGTGATCCTGTGACACCCGGACTTCGCGTTCCAGTTCGGGCTCATGATAGACCAGGATCTTCACCAGATCCATGGGATGGAGGACGTAGAACGCCGACTTGTCGGGCGCTTTGGTCTCGGCCGCCGTCTGCGCCTGTGAGGGGAGGGGCAGGCGGACAAACAAACAGGCCGCCATCAGAACCAGCCGCAACCGGTCCGTTGTTCGGGAATATCCAGGAGGCATGGGTTCGAATTTCCTCTTTGGCTCTAGTACCGCAGGTCGACCACCAGCCCGATAACGTTGTTGGCAAACTCGACGCCGGGATCGTTGGACCGGTTGATGCGGAAGGTGTAGGTCGCCCCCGCCTTGAAGTGCTCGCTGAACTCATAGCTTATGTCGAGGGATCCCTCCCAGAAGTGGTCGGTGCGCGGGACAAAAACCGGGAGATTGCCGATCACATAGACCGTCGGACCATAGTCAGTGCTCCGATAGCTGAGGTTGGTCCCCACCTGGAGCTGCGGCGTCAGGTCGTTCACAAATCCGAGCCGGTAGGAACTGTTGACAAGCGACTGCCCCAGCGCACCGGCGTTGAATCCGCGGGACAACGCGAGCACACAATTTGTATTGGGTGTCAGCTGGCAGTTGAAAGATCCGTTGAACCCGAGCAGATTTTGTCGTGGGTTGTTCGCGACACTCTGGGTCTGCTCGCCGACCGAAAACTCGGTCGTCACCTTTGGCGTGAGGCTGCCACGGAGGCAAAGGCTGTAATACAAATCCTCGCCGGACGGGCCGCCGCCATCGGGGCGTTCCACGCCGTAGGTAAACCCGGTCGATATGTCCAGTTTCGGCGTCGCCTGGAAATAGAGGCTCAATGGCCAGTCCGTGTGCTGACTGCTGATGAGTCCGGCGGTCTTGTAATCCGTGTGGGTGTAGCTGCCGCCCGCTTTCGCGCTGAGCAACGACGAAAGCCTGACTTCCGCGCTGCCTGCCGCGGCGAAAACATCGGTCCGGAGCAGAACGGATTTGCCCTGAGCCAGTATGTCGGGGTTGTTCTGGTTCAGCTGGTTGAAGGAAGACGTGGCCGCCAGGGTCAGTTTGTCGTCCGAAAACCCGAAATCCGCCGCGCCGAGGCCGAGATTGGCATTCGGAACGGTGTTGTCCATGTAGTGGCTGAACATCTCCCGATAGCGGATTGAACCGTGGCCGAGCGAATTCTGCCCGAACTGGTACTCGGCTCCCGGCGCCAGAGAAACAATGGTGTCGCCCACCTTGTTCGTCTTCGTCCAAAAAACGTTGTCGTCATAGCGGGCTCCCGCTTCTGCCGTAAAGTTGATGCTCGAATTCCTTCCCCATGTGATGGTTGATCCCGGCGCGGCGGCAGGCGAAGACTGGAGATTCTCATCCTGAGCCTCCTCGATTGGGGTCGTGGGAGCAGGTTCGGTTGTCGGAGCCATCGTCGTTGGCGCCCGTGGCTGGACGACTCCCGCGTATTGTCCGGCCGGAGCATCCGCCGCGATTTTCCTGCCCGGGCCTTTCGCCGCCGAAAATGCCGCTGTCCGGATCTGTGCTGTGGCGCCGTCGATTCTGGCGATCGCCGGAGCAAACACGGTTGCATTGATGATCGCATCTGCGAATGAAGGGGCCGCCTGTGCGGCGGCGGAGGCGAGTGCGATACCAATCTGGAGAACCTCGCCGGGATTCTGTTTGTAGGCGGTGGCGGCAACGACTGCGACTCGCACCGCCGTGGAGATCCGTTTCTCCTTCTTGGTCCGTGAAATCGTCTTCGAGTGAGCTATTTCCCTCACTTGAGCCGCAAGTTCCCTCGCTCCATCCGACACGGTCGCCGGGGTCGTCAAAGCGACCCCTTGTCCGGAGGTTCCGTTGTCTGAGGCGAGCCCGAAAACAGGACAGCCAGCGACAATGACAAGTGCAAGCAGCCAGTAATGTGGATGGCGTCTCATTGGAGGAATCGTTGAGGTCTGTTCGGCAGCCGGCTCAGCGGGATGGACTCACGACGACGTCTCCGGAATTTCCGCCGAATTCCGAATTTTGCCCGGGTTTCTGACCATTGGAGGTTCCGCCGGTCCTGTTGTCGGCTGTCGCGGCCGCAGCAGCCGTTGTGATTGCAGTCTGCAGTTTGGCCACCGCCCCGTTGATATTCGCGATTGCAGGAATGTTCACGACCGCATCGCGAATTGCACCGGCGAAGTTGGGGACAGCCTGTGCGGCGGCGGTTGCAAGATCCGTGGCAACACTCAGGACTTCATCGGGATTCGTGAGGTTCTTCGTGGCATCGATGACAGCCTCCCGGACTGCCGCAGCGATACGCCGGCTCTTCTCTTTGCGGGACAATCCCGGAGTCGCGGCGATCTCCTTCACCCGCGCGGCTAGGGTGCTCTCCGGAGAGGGAGCTGGAGCTTCGCTTCCACCGCCCTGTTGGGCGTGGGAGGTTGCAACGGTTCCGGCAAAGGGCCCGAAAGCGATGCACAGGGAGATGAACGCGAACACTGGGCGGATTTTCATGACATTGAATGCAACGATGCGTTTGAGGGGGTGGAGAATTCGGGCGGCATCTTCCTTGCCGTAGGAGAAACGCCAGCCTGTTTGCCTTTGTCGGGGGAGACAGCGGCGGGAGACGCTGTTGGCAGGCCGAGGTCCTCCTCTATCGGCTTGCCGCCGAAAGTGAGCTGCTGTTCGAGCTGGTCGAGCTTCTCGATGATGTTGAGCATCTTGTGGATCTTCTTTCCCCGGGGGGTGAGGCGGAATTCGACGACCTTCGACGGAGCAGGCCGCGGGAAACGTGCGACGAGGCCAAATCGCAGCATGGTGCGCAGCCGTTGACTCATGATGGATGCCGAGAGGTTGGCTTCATTCTTTGCAATCTCGGCCGGATCAGTGACTCCCTTGTCCAGATAACGTAAAATGTTGGCTGACCACCTGCGTTTGAGCATATCCTCGGTGATGGCGGCGGTCCCAACCATGGATGATGGCGGGGGCATTGATTTTTTGAGTTTGATCCGGGTCCGTTTGGTGGGCCGGGCGAGGGGATGAAGCGTACCGTTGCATGGTGTCATAAAAGCAGCGGCTTCGTTACGATCTTGAAAACAAACCGCGGGTGCGCCGATCAGGTCGCTTTCTCCCGTCCTGACCCTTTCACGCGCATTTTTCAGAACCGCCGCGGGATTGTAACCCGGGAGGTTGATCCTGTGGGCAATGAGCGTTTCACCTTTTCCGGTCCCGGATTTCCGGTGTGACGATTGGTGCGTGGCGATGCATCCGGTCTGCGCCGGGCATGACGCCGGTGCGCCGGTGTGCCGCACTTTTCGGTGGTTCGAACAGGATTCATGCGACGAACTCGCCCAGGAGGCCCTGGAGTGGGCGTCAATGGAGGAGGCCGGCCGGCCGCTGGCGGAGGAGCGTCTGGTCAGCGAGGTCCTGCCGGTTTGAGAAGAGGAGCCGGACTGCGCCCGGTCCATACGACCCCCGATTGTGTCAGCTCTCTGAATACACTACATCTGGCGGGCAGGCGGACGTCTGCCGTCAGCCGACCGACCATCAGGCTTGTCGCGTTCGCTGCGCATTGTTCTTGTGTAACGCCTCAGGTTGGTCCGGGTGGACCCGTAGCCGTCCCACGATCCGGGCGGGCTCAATCCTTCAAATAGGCGCGGGCCACCTTCTGAAGCTTGCGCGTCGAAATCCTGACCTTGGCGCGGCGTCGCAGCCAGTCCGCGGTCAGAGGGTTTTCGCGATACGCCTGGATTTCCTCCAGGAGGACATCCATCGAACGCGCGCGACCGCAGGAGGAGATCAGTTGAAAGTCTGGCGCGAAATAGCGGCTGAGAAGCAGGGGTGGTGCGAGAATCAACGCGTGAGTATGGAGCGTCCGCCAGAACATCCGCTTTCGGAACTGCTCCAACGGGCATCCATGATGGGCGGAGAAAAGCTCCTCCAGGGTTTTGCCCGAAGCGGTGCCGTGATTCTCGATCAGAACAGATTCCATAAACCGACGCACTCTCTGTGCGGGCCGGATTCAGGCGTTCCGACATCCCAAGCGCAAGAGGTTCCCTGTGACGATTCGGTGAAATCCGTTGAAAATCCTTGATTCCGGGCGGAATTATGGAGCGCTTGCCTGGATGGGGTGTGGCCGGCCGAAACGCCCGGCCTGCTTCCGGAGCAGGATTCAGCTGCCGTTGCGGACCGGTCCGAAGACGCGGGGCACCCGGCGGCGATCGCGGGCCGCGAGCCGCACCTGGGCGCGCTGGCGGCGCGACCCCGTCATTGCTTCCGGTCGAGGAAAAGTTCGAGGAACTGGTCGACGTCTTCCTGCGAATCGTAGAGCCGGCTCTCGAGTGCGGTAAGCGTACGCTTCGTCTCTTCGCCAAAGGAACGCACGAGCAGGCGTCGCTCCTTGCGGTCTTTTGGCGGACCGCCGGCGCCAAAGACTTCGTTGGCAGAGGCGGCGATCCGGGCCGTCGACGTTGCGCCGACGGCATTGAGAGCCGTCGGAACGAAGAACGCCATGTCGCCGGCGGAACTTGAAAAGTACCTCACGAACCCACGGTTGGAGACTTCGGCTTCGAATGTCCAGATTGACGCAAGGGCCTTTTCCGTGTCGGTGAGCTTCTCGAAGCCGTCTTTCGCGAGCCGGTCGAGCGCCTTTTGAGCCGCAACATCGCTGTTCATCGGAGCGAGAATGCACGGGGATGCTGACGATCCGGTGTCATTTGTGTGACGGCATGGTGACGAAATCGACAATGCACCTGTCATCGTCGAGCCTTTGGTTTGGCCACGAATGTCACAGCGTCGCCAGACCGTCCTGAACCGTGCGATAGCGCAATGAGGGGACGAGTTCGCGGAAGCGCGCGGTGTCGCCGTAGTACGACACCCGGCCGGTGTCGGTGAAGTCGCGCGTGAGGGGAGAAGGGGCTCCTGTCAACCGGGAGTAGATCTCGCACAGCCTTGCCGCAGTATAGATGAGCGGCAGCGGCATGCGCCACGGCTGCGCTGTTCCCCATTGCTCGCAGGCGAGGTCGAGGAACTCTTGAAGGGTGATCTTCCCTTCGTCGCCGACATGGTAGATTCCGGTGGCATGGTCGTTCGAAATCGCGCTGGCACACGCGACGCAGAAATCCTCCTTTGAGATCAGGTGAATCTGGGTAGGGTCTTTCCAAACGCCTAGCAACCGACGCTTCGCCAGCCAACGGGCAGCGTCGATCATCAAGATCCCGCGACCGTAGACCATGCCAACCCGGAGCGATACGGGCGTCTGGACGTTCGCAAAGAGGTATTGCTCCTCTTCAAGCCGGGTCTTGGCGTGCCACGAGATTGGACGGCCGTCCAGGCGACCTCGCGCCGGGTTGTCGAACGTCGTCGGTCCCTCGACGTGCGGGAAGCTGATCAGGATGACTTTCCTGACGCCATGTTCGTTGGCGGCGTCGACCAAGTTGCGGAAGTATGCGGTATTCGTCGTCGGCAGGAACCGTTCCGGGTGCGCCTTGAACAGCACCCCGGCGAAGTGGACAATTACGTCGATACCCTTCACTGCCGGCCCGAGCGTTTCGCGCTTGCCCAGGTCTGCGTGAACGATCTCGGACCTGCCGGGAACTACGAGATCACCCGCCACAGCGCGATGGAAGACCATCAATCGGAGTTGGTCGCTGCCTTGAGCCAGGAGGTGTCGGGCCAGGATTGTCCCGAGATTCCCTGCCGCGCCTGTGATCAGCACTTTCATTCTCATTTGGCCTATTGGGCAGATGGGGCCATGGGAAGCTATCCGCAATGCCTTTCCCCTCCTCCATGAAATATCCTACCACCACCGTCCGGGGGAGCCGGCCCGTTCAAGTGCCGGTTCCTTCCGCGGAGAGTTGAGCAGAGATGCCGGCCAAGCGCGGCAGGTTCACGATTCCTATCATTTCGATCACGTCATCCAACGCGTAGTTCTTCTCGCCGGGGTAGATGACATAGAGCTTNNCCGCCTTGAATTCGAATCCGATCAGTCGGTTCGGCACCGTGACCAGCAGGTCGACTTCGGCTCCGCTCTGGACCGACCAGGTGTAACACTGATCCTCCCGGAGCTGGAACAAGGCGATCAATTGCTCGATGCCAAACCCCTCCCACGATGCGCCGAAGCGGGGCGAAGCGTAGAGTTCGTTCCGGTTTCGAACGTTGAGCAGCGCGTGTAGCAGCCCGGTGTCGCGAATGTAGAGCTTGGGTGCCTTGCGCAAGCGTTTGCCCATGTTGTCGAAGTAGGGCGGCAGTTCGCGGACTAGATACATGCCCTTGAAGAGCTCGACATAGCGCTGAACCGTGCGTGTGTTGACGCCCAGAACGCCGGCCACCTCCGAGTGGTTCCAGTATTGCCCGTGATGATGGCCCAGCAGCCGGAAGAAGCGGAACACCTGCTCGCTCGTGAGCTTGAGATCGGTGAGGCCCGGAAGATCGCGGGTAATCACATCGGAGAGGTAGTGTTGACGGATCTCCATCGAGATTTTGGGAATCTCCTTGGTGTAGGCGGCGGGAAAGCCGCCCTGTAGCCACAATCGTTCCCAGTTCTCTGGGCCCACTTCCTCGAGGGTGAATCCGCTTAGGGAAAGCCGGCGTGCCCGGCCGGTCAGACTCTCGGCCGAGGCGTTGGAAATCCGGGGCGAGACGCTGCCCGTGAGGATGAACCGGGTGGCGCTTTCGCGGCGGTCCGCCAGCACGCGCAGTTTCTGGAAAAGGGTGGGCATCTGCTGGGCCTCGTCGATCACGACGATTCCTTCCAGGCGATCGAGGACCCGGAAGTTGCTTTCCTCAAGGCGGGCACGGTCAACCGGCTGGTGCAGGTCGAAATAGTTCTCNNAAGAGGACGGTTACCGGCCAATGAGCCAGGCCTTCACGGATGCGTTGGATCTCGGCAGGTCGGGGAACACGATTGACACGATCCATATCCATGCTTTTGTGTATCACAGATACATAAATGCAAGGATAATGACATCACCAAGCTCAGCCTCCCGACTCGATCAGCACCTCCGGCTCCGGCTGGAGGCGCTTGGTGATGGCGATTTCGAGCGCTTTTTCCTGCATTTCCTGAATGCCGGCATTTCGCTGACGATCATGCGTGACGGCCAGCCTGTCGAACGGCGCATCATCGAGGCCGACACGTATGCCGCCGGGACGGGGCGGAAGGATAAAGGCATCGACCTGATCGCAAAGGTGGAGGGTGGCGAAACCTGGGTATTCCAGTGCAAGCGGCGCAAGACGTGGAATGTCTCCCAGACGCAGAAGGCGATCACTGATGCGACCTATCCCGCCAACCACTACTTTCTCCTGGTTGCCTGCGACCCGCACAAGGACGTGCAGGATGAAATGGACAGGCACCCTCAGTGGTCCTTCTGGAACTTGGATCGCATCTGCGAGGAGTTCCGGCTGCGCGTGCCCAAGCACAAGCAGTTGCCGGCGCTCTATTTTCTCACGCCGGAGGAATTGAAGCGGTTTGCCCCCTACGCCACCGACGCATTGGTGCCGGCGCAGGATTACTTCGCCTCGATCCAAGGGGCGGGCCATTCGTTCCACCACGATTACCCATTGGTTGGCCGCAGCCAGGAGATGGCGCAGATGGAGGCCTTCGTCCGGGACCACAAGGGCAAGGTCCTGAAAATCTCCGGCAAGGGTGGCGAGGGCAAGAGCCGCCTCCTGTGGGAACTCGCGAACACCGTCTGCGCAAAGCCGGGGTCGCCCGCCGTCCTGTTCCTGAATCCGCACTCGACCGGCGACCTTACGATGGCCCTGTGGGACAAGGGCACCCCGCGCATCATCGTGGTCGACGACGCGCATCGCATCGAGCGGGTTTCCCACGAACTCCTCGGCCTCGTGCGGGAGGCAGAGGCGACCAAGCTGGTGCTCGCCACCCGGCCGCAGGGCAATGAGGTCCTGGATGAGCGGCTCCGGGAGCATGGGCTCCCGCTGCCGCAGCCGCTGGAGGTCATCCCGCTCAAGAAAAAAGACATGACGGCGCTGGCCGCGGAGGCACTCGGTTCTGCCATTAAGGCCCGGGCCAAGGACCTGGTGGGCCTGACGGGCGACAGTCCGTTTCTCACTACCTTGGCGGGCGATCTCCTGAAGCGCGGCCAGCTGCAATGGGGCAACTGGCATTCCGCCGAGGAATTTCGGGCTGTGGTCTTCCAGTCCTTCGAGACCGACAACCTTAATCACTTGGGCGAAGCAGACCGGAAGCAGGGCGCCCGGCTCCTGCGCATTATCGCGCTGCTGGCCCCTGCCACTCCCGATGCGGTTTTCCACGAGACGGCTGCAAGGTGCTTGGGCATCCCGAAGGTCGAGGTGGAGGCGCTCCTCCGCCGTTTGCAGGCGGCCGGCATTGTCTCCGCCAAGAACCAGAATGTGCGGGTGATCCCCGACCTCTTCGCCGACTTCCTCGTCTTTGACACGGCCTTCGATCCCAATCATCGGTTGCCGGTGCTGGCCGCCGCGGTCCTGCAGGAGTTTTCGAATCAGACCGCCTCGCTGTTGCGCAACCTAGCCGAGGCCTCCTGGATCGCCGGTGTGCAGGCGCTGGGTCGCGAGGAACTCCTCCGTCCGCTGCTTGACGCCGAGTTCGCGCGCTTTGACGCGAGCAGCTTCTTCGAACGCGGCCGGATGCTTGAGCGATGGGCTGCCTTCAGCGTCTATCTTCCCGGCGAGTCGCTGGCCCTCGCCAAGAAAGCACTCGCCCAGAAAACGGCGCCAGCCGGAGCCACGTCGCTCTTCGATTCCGGCGGCGAGGACGGGATCAACTCGCACCGCTTTGTTCGCTCCTGGATTCCGACGCTCCTGAAGCCGGTGGCTCTCTGGCACCCTGAACACCAGCCCGCGGCGCTCGACTTCCTATGGCAGCTGGGTATCGACACGCCCCGCGGCATGCTGAATGGCGGCAAGGGTCATCCTTGGTCGGTCATCGCCGAGGTCGTCAAGTTCACGCCGCACAAAGACATCGCCATCGTCGACTTCGGCCTGCAGTGGGTCGAACGGCTGGTGCAGCGGCCGGCGGCCCGGGAGGTCTTCGTGGCGCAACACGCCGCCCTGAGCACGCTGCTGGAGCCCTGCTTCGAGCGCTTCGTGGAATTCAACGAGTGGCAGGGGCGGACCCTGCGCTGGTGGAGTCAGCCGGTGAACGTCAAGATCACCGCGCCGCTGCGCACGCGCGCAGTGGCGATCATCCGGCAAGTCATCGAAAAGGACTCGTGGCGCCTCGCCTTGGAGGGCATCGGCGCAGCTGAGCGGGCACTGCACCGTGTGGCCGGCGTCGAGACCTCGCATGTGTCCCAGGCAGAGAAATTCCGGGAGGAATGGCGGCCGGAACGCCTGAAAGCCTTGGCGATCCTTCCACTCGCGCTCCAAAAACACCCGCATGCGATGGTGCGGTTCGCGATTCGCCAGATGCTCCAGCGCGATCTGGCGTATGAGGAGGATCCGGTGTTCGCCGCCGCCGTGCGCGAGGTGCTGGCCTCGATACAAAGTGATTCTGGCCTGCGGCTCGTGACGGCAATCAACACGCAGGGCTACTACGAGTTTGCCGAGCAGATGGGAGCCCCGATTGGGAGGGAGGCTCGGGAGAAGATCAAGGAACGCTGGAAGCAATACATGGCCGATGTCGCCCGGGAGTTCCTCCTCGAATGTCCCGGCCCCGCCGCGATGATCGCGCACCTCAATCAGGTCATCGAGGAGAGCCTGGCCGCCGGGCATCATCCGAATACCGGCGAACTCCTCGCCGCCGTGACCGAGGCCGATCCGAAACGCGCCGCCGCATTTTCCGCGGCCCTGCTCGATCCCGGGTGCGAGGCGCGCGCCGCGGTCATCTGGCATCAGGTGCTCTACAGCNNGAACACCCGCGCACCGACATCCGTCGCGGCGTGGTTGACTACTTCCGGTTCCGCGACCGAAAGGAGATGGCCCTCAATCCTGCCGAGCGCGCACTGCTCGAGAATATGGCGGCGAAAGCCGGCTCGGACGAAATCATGAGCTTCGTGACCCTGGTTCAATCGGTCGGGCCTTCGTGCGCCGAGTGGGGCTTCGAGCTACTGCGCAAACTGCGACTGGCCGATCTGCCGGATGAACTCCACGGCGAGGTCCTCGCCGCCCTGAACCCCTATCAGGCGCCGAGAGTCGACCCACCCCTCGCGACTGTCCGGCATGTACTGGATGCGCTCGTCAAGGTTCCGGAGATCAAAATCGATCACCATGGTGGCGGCTTCGAACGGACCGTGAAGCTATACCCGCGGGCGATCTATGACTTCGTCCTCAAGCGCGCCGCCCGGTACGAAACATTGGGGCAGAAAGCCCCGTACCAGGTCGTGCCGCATGACATCCTTGCGCGATTCCGACTGGAAGGGCTCTCCGCAGATGCGGATTTCGATAAGATCTGCGGGTTCCTGTGGGAAAAAATGATGGGGAAGGTACCCGAGCACATGCGCTACGTCTGGCGTGAGCTCTTTCAGGGCATCGTGCTAGACCGTGTGGATTTCTGGCTGCCAAAGCTCACTGAGGCGGTGAAGGCTGCCACCTTGCTCAAACAGCTGCGGGAGCTGATGGAAGTGATTCATTTCGATGGCTCGCTCATCGTGTTTTTCTTTCCGGATTTCACGAGAGCAGTCCTGCAGCGTGCGGATGACCTGGAGGGGATCGAAGGCTACGAAAGCATGCGGACCACGCTGTATGTCGTAAGCGGTCCTCGGAGCCGTTCCGGCACGAACGGCGAGCTCAATAAGGACAAAGACTACGTCGAGGCCGAGGCCGTCAAGGCGGCGACCACTCATGCGGCGGACTCCGTGCTGGGGCCCTTCTACCGCTGGGTCGTCGAGGTCGAGCAGCACGAGCGGGAGCAGAGTCGGAAGCGCTATCAGGCGGACATGGCCTCCCTGGACGAAGAATAGGACGGCTAGGCGAAGGCCGGCCGGGAGCGGCGTTTCAGTAGCATGGCAGGCGCATCGTATTCTGGCAAGCGAGGCCGCTCGCGGCCGGAGCTAAAGAGGTGCAAACAAAATGGCGCGGCCTCGAAATGCACCATCAGTTCTCCCAGACGGGCGAACCCGACTGGCTGCAACCGTCCCATGAGTGCCCGGCGGAACGCATTGGTGACGATATCTGCCAATTGTAGGCCCGGTCTGGTGCGCGAATCGGCAAACTCCATTGATTCGTAGAGTACCCGTTTGAGGTCGAACGTGGAACCAGGTTGACCGGGCGTGCGGGAGTTGGGCCGCGGCAGGTGCGCCGGCCAAGGTTGGTCACCCCGTGCGAATTTCCGATCGAAGTGGGAGTAGTCGCCCTCGGCGATTCGGACACCGGGAGACTCGATCGTCCGGCTCTCGATGAGCCCTCCCGCCATCAACTGCCAGGCGGTCTCATATTTCGTCTTCTGCTCCTCCTTGCCGTCGATCACCCAGCGGAATGCCCCCGCTTCGCTCGCCGGCCCTCGCATCGCAAAGTGCATCGTCGCGAGGTCGATCACTCGCTTGATAAGATCGGTCAGCAGCACGGTTTGAATGAAGAGCTGCGGCGGCATGGCTTCATACAGTTTCCGGATTCCCGCCATTTGGGTTCGCAGCTTGGGCGGGTGTTTTTCTGTCGGGTCGTCCGTCAAGCATCGCGCTTGGGACGCCTGATAGCGGTGCATTTCCGACGGGTCGTTCTCTGACATCTCGGTGGCGCAGACGAAGAACAGGCAACGGGCTTCCACCAGCAGGGCGATCACGGCGGCGACCTGGGATTCGCA
>PMKA01000052.1 GCA_003157575.1 Opitutia bacterium | reverse complement strand
ATGGCACGAGTCCGGCCACCCCCCTTAGTGCCTTCCCGGACAGGACTTCATGGGGTTATCAGGTCCTCGCCAAACTCGACTACAACAATCTCTTCGCCGGGATCAATGTGTCGCCCTTGATCAGCTTAGCCCATGACGTCAGAGGCAATACTCCCCTGCCGTTGGGCAACTTCATCCAAAACCGCAAGACGCTGACCCTCGGCNNNNATCCAAGCTCATGAAATCTCATCCCTTCCTTTCCATGCGCATTCCGCAATCCATCCTTGCAGCTGTTCTTGCGTCGGCCGTCTCCGCCTTTGGCGCCGTCAGCGCCGACCAGGCGGCGCGCCTCGGCCAGGACCTCACCCCCCTAGGCGCCGAGCGCGCCGGCAACGCCGCCGGCACGATCCCCGCTTGGACGGGCGGCATCACCCAGGCGCCGGCAGGCTACACTCCCGGCATGCACCATCCCGATCCGTTTGCCGGCGAGGCGCCGCTCTACACCATCACGGCGGCCAATCTCGATCAGTACCGCGACAAGCTCACGGCGGGCGCCATCGCCCTCCTCAAGGCTTATGCCGACTACAAGCTTCCGGTGTATCCCAGCCATCGCACGGCCTCGGTGCCGGCGCGTGTCTACGACGCCACCAAGGTCAACGCTACCCATGCCAATCTGGTGCGCGACGGGGCCGCCGTGGAGGGAGCGATCGGCGGCATTCCCTTCCCCCTCCCGCAGAACGGCATGGAGGCCATGTGGAATCATCTGCTTCGTTTCCGCGGCACCATTGCCGAGCGGCAGGTCGCGCAAGCCGCCCCCACGCGCGGCGGCAACTATACGCTCGTCAATTTCGATGAGGAATTCCTCTTCAACTACTACCTCGAGGGCATGACCCCGGAGAAACTCGGCAACACCGTGTTCTACTTCAAGCAGGAGGTGAAATCCCCACCGCGGCTCGCCGGCTCCATCCTTCTGGTCCGCGAGACCATCGACCAAGTCAAGGAGCCGCGGAATGCCTGGGTCTATAACCCCGGCCAGCGCCGCGTGCGCCGCGCGCCCAACATCGCCTATGACAATCCCGGCACCGCGTCCGACGGCATGCGCACGAGCGACCAGCTCGACATGTTCAACGGCGCCCTCGACCGCTATACCTGGGAGCTCGTTGGCAAGAAGGAGATGATCGTTCCCTACAACTCCTACAAGCTGCACTCGGACAAGCTGAAATACTCCGACATCCTCAAGCCGCTGCACATCAACCAGGATCTCACCCGTTATGAATTGCACCGCGTATGGGTCGTCGAGGCGAAACTCAAGCCGGGCACAAGCCACATCTACCCGCGCCGCACCTTCTACATCGACGAGGATTCCTGGCAGGTGCTGGCCGTCGACCAGTATGACTCCCACGGCCAGCTCTGGCGGGTCTCGGAGGCGCATTGCATCAACTACTACGAGGTGCCGGCCCTCTGGAGCACGCTCGAGGTCCACACCGACCTCGTGGCCGGCCGTTATCTCGCGTTTTGCCTGACAAACGAAGGCCCCCCCTACGATTTTTCGATCAAGCGCACGGTATCCGATTACGACAATCCCGACAACCTTCGCCGCAAAGGCCTCCGCTAGACGTTTCCAGCCGGCGCCCCGCACACCCGTCCGGCGCCGGCCCCTTTTCCCCACAGACTGACGGCTCATGAGTCTATCTTTTGTTCGAGGTGCGTCTTCCTCCCGTAAACTCCTGTCGCGTCTGCTGGTCGGCCTGATCGCGGCGACGCTTGGCGCCGCCACCTGCCCGGCGGCCGATCCGACGGTCCTCCTTGCGACGCGCACCCTGTTGCTCGACGCCCAGGTCTTCGGCAACATGATCGTTGCGGTCGGCGCCGGCGGCCATATTATCCGCTCCACCGACAGCGGAAAGACCTGGCAGCTCGCGCAGGTGCCGACCCTGGCGACACTCACCGGCGTGCATTTCCCGGATGCGCAGCACGGCTGGGCAGTGGGGCACGACGCGACGATCCTGCACTCGGAGGACGGCGGTGTCACCTGGACATCCCAGTACCAGGGCGCCGATCTTCAGGTGTCGTTCCTCGATGTTTGTTTTCTGGACGCCCAGACCGGGTTCGTCGCGGGCGCCTACGGACAGTTCCTGGCCACGACCGACGGAGGGCGCACCTGGACTGCCCTCCACATCATCGACGAGGATTACTTTCTGAACCGGATCACCGCCGGCCCCACCGGCACCCTGTATCTCGCGGGCGAACACGGAACCCTCCTGAGGTCCACCGACCGCGGCGTCACATGGGTGTCCATCCGCTCGTCCTACGACGGTTCATTTTACGGCATCCTTCCCCTCGGGCCAAAAACGCTTCTGGCGCACGGCCTTCGCGGACGCATCTACCGGTCGGAGGACGACGGCGGGACCTGGCAGCTGGTCCCCACCGAACAGCGCGGGCTTCTTGCGACGGCCGTCCGGCTGAAGGACGGGACGATCGTTGTCGCCGGTCAGGCCCGGCTGTTCGCCGTGAGCCGCGATGACGGCCGCAGTTTCACGCCCTGGTCCCCCGGAATGACGACCGCCGTGGCCGAGCTCGTCGAAGCGCCCGATGGCACGCCGCTGGCCTTCGGCGAAGAGGGCGTCACCCGCCTCCAGACACCCTGAGATGAAAGCGACACTCGACCGTTTCACCACCTGGGTGTTTGGCCACCGGGCGATCTTGGTGTTCATCTTCGGCGCGCTCACCATCATCATGGGCTGGTACGCCGCCCACCTGCGTGTGGACGCAAGCTACAACAAGGGCCTGCCCCTCGATCACCCCTACATCCGGACCTTCACGAAATATCAGAGCGAATTCGGTGGGGCCAACCGCGTGATCGTGGCGCTGATGGCGCAAAAGGGCGACATCTTCACGCCCGAGTTCTTCACCCTGCTGAAGGAGGCGACGGACGAGGTCTTCTCCCTGCCCGGCGTCGACCGCGCCCAGATCCAGTCCCTGTTCACTCCGAATGTCCGCTATACCGAGGTCGTTGAGGACGGCTTTTCCGGGGGCAACGTCATCCCGTCCGATTTTCAGCCGACGCCCGAGGGGCTCTCGCGCGTGCGCCTGAATGTGATCAAGTCCGGCAAGATCGGACAGCTTGTGGCCAACGATTTTACCGGTGCGATCGTCAGCGCCCAGCTCATGGAGGTCGACCCCACGACCGGAAAGAAGCTCGATTACCTTCGCGTCGCCAGGGAACTGGAGGCGATTCGCACCCGTGTGGAACGCGAAAGCGCGGGCAACGTGCGCGTGCACATCATCGGTTTCGCAAAGGTGATGGGGGCCGTCGGCGACGGCGCGCGCGGAGTGCTCACGTTGTTCGGCCTGTCCATCGTCATCACCGCGCTCCTGGTCTGGTACTATGCCGGCCGCTGGAAAATCTCCGGGGCGCCGGTGTTGTCCTCGTTCATCGCGGTGATCTGGCAGCTCGGCCTGCTGACGGCCCTCGGCTACGGCGTCGACCCGCTGTCAATCCTCGTCCCCTTCCTCATCTTCGCCATCGGCGTCAGCCACGGCGTGCAGATGATGCGCGCCTTCCGCTCGGCGGTCTTTTCGGGCTGCGACAACAGCCTCGACGCGGCCAAGAGCGCCTTCCGGCAGCTGCTTGTTCCGGGCGGCGTGGCCCTGATCGCGGACACGTTCGGCTTCCTGACCATCCTGGTGATCAAGATCCAGTCCATCCGGGAGCTCGCGATCTCGGCGAGCCTGGGCGTCTGCGTCATCATCCTCACCAATTTGTTTCTCCTGCCGATCATCCTCTCCTCGCTGAGGCTGCCGCGTGCATACGGCGAATGGGTCGCCAGGCGGCAGGCCGGCACCAACCGGATCTGGGAGAGGATCTCCGCGGAGATGAAGCCGGGGCCGTCGCTCGTCGTCATCATCGTCAGTTTCTCCCTCGGCTTCTGGGGCTGGCAGAAGTCACGGGAGGTCAAGATCGGCGACCTGTATGCAGGCGTGCCGGAATTGCGCCAGGATTCGCGCTACAACCAGGACACGCGGATCATCACAACCAAGTTCAGCATCGGCGTGGACATCCTGTCCGTCATCGTCGAATCGGCGCCGAACGGCTGTGTCGACCACGATGTCGTCACGCTCATGGACCAGTTTGAGATGCACATGCGCGCCGTACAGGGCGTGCAAAACATCATCTCCCTTTCGTCGGTCGCGAAGATCGTCAACTCCGGCTGGAACGAGGGCTCGCTGAAATGGCGCATCCTCCCCCGCAACCAGCAGGCGATGGCGCAGGCCGTGACGCCCATCGACACCGCCACCGGCCTGCTGAACGCGGACGCCAGCGTCATGCCGGTCATGATCTTCCTGACGGACCACAAGGCGGAAACGCTGACCCGCGTCACGGATGCCGTGAAGGCGTTCGCCGCGGCGCATCCCTCCCCGAAGGCGAAATTCCTGCTCGCAAGCGGGGGCGCCGGCGTCATGGCCGCAACCAACGAGGTGGTGCAGGCGGCGCAGTTCCCGATCGTCATCTATGTGTTCGGCTCGGTCATCGTGCTCTGCCTGCTCGCATTCCGCTCCCTTCGCGCCACCCTGTGCATCGTGGCGCCGCTGGCCGTCGTCAGCTATCTCGGCTATGCGCTGATGGTTTTCCTCAACATCGGCCTCAAGACGTCGACCCTGCCGGTCGTCGCGCTGGGTGTCGGCATCGGCGTGGATTACGGCATCTATCTCTTCGCGCGGCTGCAGAAGGCCCTCAAGGAGGGCGAGTATTTCGAGGATGCCATGTTCGTGGCATTCAAGGAAACCGGAAGCTCCATCCTCTTCACCGGCCTCACGCTGGCCATCGGTGTGAGCCTATGGTATTTCTCCGAGCTCAAGTTTCAGGCCGACATGGGGCTCCTGCTCACCTTCATGTTTCTGGTGAACATGATCGGCGCCCTCCTGCTGCTTCCCGCAATGGCCCGCTGGCTCTACCGGCACCGTGGCCGGCGGGAGCCGCCCGCTCCGGAGTGACGCCCGGGCGGGCGTCATCCTGCCGGCTCCGGCCCGTCCGGCTCGAGACGTTTTCCCATGCTCACGACTTCGTCGACTCATGCGGACCCGATCACGATTCCGGCGATGAAGACCAGCAGCCCGCCCAGGATGACCTGGAACGCCGCGGAGAGGAACCGCGTGTCCATGTAGTGATTACGTATCCATGAGATAACCACAAGCTCCACGGCCACGACCGCCCCCGCCACGCCCGTGGCCAGGCGGAAATCCGAAATCAGATAGGGCAGCGTGTGCCCGATCCCGCCCAGCGTCGTCATCAGCCCGCAGACTCCGCCGCGCAGCCAGGGATGCCCGCGCCCGCTCAGCGCCCCGTCGTCCGACAGCGCCTCGGCAAAGCCCATGCTGGCCCCCGCGCCGAAGCTCGCCGCCAGGCCGACGCGGAAAGCGTCCCCGCTGCTGTGTGTGGCCAGCGCCGCGGCGAACAACGGCGCCAGC
>PMKA01000107.1 GCA_003157575.1 Opitutia bacterium | reverse complement strand
CGACACGCTCGGGGCCCTGAGCCTGTCGAACGGGCAAGCCTGCGCCCCTACGGGACTCACCCGCCTCGCGGCATAGGAAGATCAAGCAAGAAGAGGAGGGTTTTGAGAGATCGTACTACGGATCAACACGGATAAAGCCAATACCTGCATCCGTGTCCATCCGTGCAATCCGCGGTCAATGGATCGTCTCAGAGCCTACGAGCCCGGGTGTCTGCTTTCAGCCTTCCGCTTTCCGCTCTCAGGCCGGCGACGGCTCCGCGGCCGGCGCGTCACCCGCGAGGCCCTCGGCGGGCTTCTCGGCGGGCTTCCGATCCGGCTGGTCGGCCGGCTTTCCGATGACCGGTGGCGCCACTCGCGAGCGGATCTCGCCGAACTCCAGGATCTCGAGCACGTGCTTCCCGTCGATCGTCTCGTACTGCAGCAGCGCCTCCGCGATCTTGTCGAGCGCCAGCCGTCTCTCGATAATGATGCTTTTCGCACGGTTGTACTGTTCGTCGACCAGCTTGTGGATCTCGATGTCGATCAACCGTGCCGTCTCCTCGCTGAAATTCTCGCTCCGCGAGATCTCCCGGCCGAGGAAAACCGTGTCGTGATTTTCCCCATACGCGATGGGACCGAGCGGGCTCATCCCCCAGTCGCACACCATGCTTCGGGCCAGCTTCGTCGCCATGAGAATATCCTGGGACGCGCCGCTTGTGATGTCTCCGAGCACAACCTCCTCCGCAATCCGGCCTCCAAAGAGCGTTGCCAGCCGAACGAGCATCCGGCGCTTCGCGTAGTTGTAGACGTCCTTCTTCGGGATGTACATCGTGCTCCCGAGCGAACGGCCCCGCGGAATGATCGTGACCTTGTGCACCGGCATGTCGCCGTCGTCGAGCACCGCGCCAACGAGCGCATGCCCGCCCTCGTGATACGCTAGGATCTTCTTGTCCTCGTCGTCCATNNGACGCGCTTCTTGTTCCGCCGCGCAGCGAGGAGCGCGGACTCGTTGAGCAGGTTGGCGAGCTCGGCGCCGGACAGTCCGGGCGTGCCGCGCGCGACGATGCTCAAGTCAACGTCCTCCGCGACCGCCAGCTTGCGGGCATGAACCCGGAGGATCTGCTCGCGCCCCAGGAGATCGGGCAGGTCGATGAAGACCTGGCGGTCGAACCGGCCCGGCCTGAGCAGCGCACTGTCGAGGACGTCGGGGCGGTTCGTCGCCGCGATGATGAGCACCCCCTCCGTCGTGTCGAAACCGTCCATCTCCGCGAGCATCGAATTCAGCGTCTGTTCGCGCTCGTCNNCATCTCGACAAAGTCCGAGCCGCTTATCGAAAAGAACGGCACGTCCGCCTCGCCCGCGATCGCCTTGGCAAGGAGCGTCTTCCCCGTTCCCGGAGGACCGACCATCAGGACGCCCTTCGGGATGCGCCCGCCGATCTTCTGAAAGCGCTTCGGATCCTTGAGAAACTCCACGACCTCGGAGACCTCCTCCTTGGCCTCGTCGCAGCCCGCGACGTCCGCAAACGTCACGCGATCCCGGTCGCGCGTGAGCAGCTTTGCCCGGCTCTTGCCAAAGCTGAGGGCGCCCCGCCCCGCCTGTTTCAGCTGCCGGACAAACAGGAAATAGACCAGCCCGATGACTATGACAAAAGGAAGAATCGAGGTGAGCACCTGCGTGGCGAAATTGGTCGCGGAAACCTCGGTGAAAACCTTGGATTTCTGGAGGACCTCCAGGTTGGCATCGGTGAGCTGTCCGGCCGTATGAAAGGACTTGGTCTTCCCGCTTTCGCTCGTGAGCGTCGCCTCTTTAAGCTCGCCGGTGATCTCCTCCCACTCGCGACCGCCGGAAGGATCCGGACGGATCTTGCCTTCGGCGATCTTGTCGGCGAGCGCGTAGTCGACGACGTCCTGGATCTTGAGGTTTGCCGGCGAGCTGATCCGCTCTGGATTGAATCTCCAAACCAGGATCAGGATGCCAATGATCGCAAACCAGATCAGCCACACTTTCGGCTGAAACCGATCAGGAGGCAGATTCTTGAGCGGCCGCCGTTTGGATTTGTTTTCGTCGTCGGACATTCGATGTTTTTTGACTGTTTGAACACCGTGGAGGTTCCCTCCTGATAAGTCAATTGAAGCGAGGGGAAACCGATGCGCCCCGACGCAATCTCAGGCGGGAGATTTTGTTCCTTCCATAGGGGCGCAGACCTGCCGCGCCCACACGACTCCTGCCGCCGCGATCGCCGTCGCACCGGCTCCGTTCACCCCCGGCCGCGAACCCGCACAAACCGCAATGTGCCGTCCCGGATCACGGCGAATCCCCTGCTCCCCAAACTCCTGCGGGTCCTCCGACCGATCACAACCGCGTTCAAAAGGTCGTCGAATCCCTGCCGGGAAAGATCCCCCGCCAGCGGATGCGCAAGCAGCCAGCGGTGAAGGGCGCGGCGCACCAGCGCACGCGGCCGGCCGTTGAGAACGGCGAGATTCAACACACCGCTCCGGCCGAGGGGCCGCAGCTCTTCCAGCCACGCATCCAGCGCGGAATCGTCCTCCTCCAGGCGTTCACGCGCCAGCGCCGCCCCTGCGACGACATCGCGTCCCGCAGCCTGCTGCCACGCCGGAAGGACCTCGTGGCGGACCCGGTTGCGAAAATACGTCCCGTCCGCATTGCTCTGGTCCTCGCGCCATGGAATGCGGGATTCGCCCAGCCGCGCCGCAACGTCCTGCTTCTTAAGCGTCAAGAGCGGCCGCACGCGAACCTGCACGCCCACACGCTGCACGGGCCGCGGCGCCGCAAGCCCGGCGGTCCCGCTTCCGCGCGCCAGCCGCATGAGCATCGTTTCGGCGATGTCGTCCTGCTGGTGCCCGAGCCAGAGGGCGCGCACTCCAATCCGGCTCATCGTCCGTTCGAAAAATGCAAACCGCGCCTCGCGCGCCTCATCCTCGCTGGCGCCGGCGCGCCGCCTCTTCCAGCGGCCCACGTACAGCCGCACGCCAAGACCGCGGCACACCCGCCTGCAAAACCGCTCATCGGCATCCGCAGCCGCGCCGCGCAGCCGGTGATTGAAATGCAGAGCCACAAGCCGCGTGCGGCGTTCGGGCCAGTGCGCCCAGAGCAACAGGAGCAAAGCCAGCGAGTCGGCCCCCCCGGAAAACGCCGCCGCCCAACGGCCCCTCGCTGCCGCTGTCCGCCCGTCCGCCCACGTCCGCACTGCAGGATGGAGGGAATCCTTCGGCAATAACTCCCCGACCCGTTCAGCCCAGGCTCTCCAGTCGGGACGGGATTTTCTCTTCCGGGTCATCTTTTTGAGGCTGTCGGACTTGCATCCCGACAGCCTCCTAGAAGCTCAGGAACTCCCTGCCAAAATGCGGCACCAGGGCCGCGGGAATGCGCACCCGGCCGTCCGCTTGAAGGTTGTTCTCCAGGATGGCCGAAAGCACGCGAGGCACGGCCAGCCCGGAGCCGTTGATCGTATGCACGAGCTCGGGCCTCCCGGTCTCCTTGCAGCGAAACCGGATCTGCGCGCGCCTCGCCTGAAAGGCCTCGAAGTTCGAGCAGCTCGACACCTCAAGCCACCGCTTCTGCCCCGCCGACCAGACTTCGAGATCGTATTTCTTCGCCTGCGCAAACCCGAGGTCGCCCCCGCACATGAGCAGCACATGGTACGGCAGCTCCAGCTTCTGAAGGAGGCTCTCGGCATGCAGCCGCAGGCTTTCCAGCTCGTCATAGCTCCGCGAGGGATGAACCCATTTCAGCAGCTCGACCTTGTCGAATTGATGGAGGCGGTTGAGCCCGCGGACGTCCTTGCCGTAGCTGCCCGCCTCGCGCCGGAAACAGGGAGTGTAGGCGCACCGATAGACCGGCAGCGCAGCCTCCTCGAGAATCTCCTCGCGGAAGAAATTTGTAAGGGGCGTCTCGGCGGTGGGGATCAGGTAGAACTGGTCCTCAACAGTCTGATACATCATCCCTTCCTTGTCCGGGAGCTGTCCAACCGCGGTCGCACTCGCGGGATTCACCAGGATCGGCGGATGGACCTCAAGGTAACCTGCCCTGCCCGCCTCCTCGATAAAGAACTGGATGAGCGCGCGCACCAGGCGTGCGCCGTCGCCGACATAAAACGGGAAGCCGGCCCCGGTGACCTTGGCGCCCCTCGGAAAATCGAAAAGGCGGTCGAATCCGGGGATCTCCCAGTGGGGCCGCGCGTGGGGCGACACCGCATCCGTCGATCCGTGCGTCGCACAAACCACGTTCTGCGCGGCCGTGCGGCCCTCCGGCACGCTTGCGTGGGGGATGTTCGGCAGGGTGAGCATCGCCGCGCGCCACTTCGCGTCCGTCTGGGCGAAATTCGCCTCCTTTTCCTTCACCTGCGAGGACAGTCCCTTCATCTCCTGGACCTTCGCGAGGAATTCCGGCGAACCCTTGCGCAGCGCGGCCATTTCGCCGTTGGCCGACTTCTGCCGCGAGCGCAGCGTCTCAACGTCGTTGAGCTGCGCCCGCCACAGCGCATCGAGCGCGAGAATCGGGTCGAGGTCGACGTCGAGATATTTCCGGGCAATCGCCGCGCGGACCACATCGGGTGTTTCGCGGAGGAGTTTTGGATCGAGCATGACCGGGCCAGTGTGGCAGCGCCGCCCTGGGGAATAAAGAGCGAAGTTGCGGCCTGTTTCCTTCCCGGGTCCGCCGGGATCCGCTTCGCCTCGTGCAAAAGGAAAGTCATCGCCGCCGTCCGATCGCCGGGCGCGGAAAGCGCTGGGCCCAAAACAGCTGCTTCGGCCGCGCCTCAGGCAGCCTACCTCTTCGCCTGCCGAGACCAGGGCGCAGGAGCGCTTGCCGGAGTCTGCCCCTGGTTGAGGGCTTCGAGACGGGCGAATCGGGCGTACACATCCTTGGCGGTGAGCAGGCGCAAATCCCCCACCGGCGCCTGCACGACGTGATTGGTCGGGCTGCTGAGAGGATACGGCCCGTTCAGACGCGGATCGGTCGGCCCAAATACGCCGAGCGTCTTTATGCCGAGCGCCGCCGCGAGATGCAGCGGCCCGCTGTCGTTGCAGACCACCCAGTCGGCCCGCCGGACGAGGGCCGCGAGCGAGGCGAGGCTGGTGTTGCCCGTCAAGTTCAGGAACTGCCCTTCCGGAAAGTTCTCCCGGTAGGAGACCAGGTTGTTTCCCGCCCAGATGACCTTGCGTCCGCTGCCGTCGCGCAAAAGCAGATCGGTCAGCTGTCGGAACCCGTTCCAACGCCTCTCGGCGCGTCGGCTGTCGGGAAAAATGAGGATCGGCTTCTGGCCGCGGCGGCCTTCGATGAAGCTCAGGTTGAGGTCGGCCGGCTCGCGAAAACGCAGCTCCCCGCGCAACACAGGCTCCGCCTCCAGCACCGGGCAGAACTGCAGGAGGATGTCGAGCGGATGTCTCTGTTCTTCGTTCGCGGGCAGGGGCATCTTCCGCTGATAAAAAAACGTGGCCCCCTCGTGCGCGTCACTGCGTCCCGCTTTGACCCGGGCACGGGTCCTTAGGATCATCAGGCCCGTGCGCAGCAGACCCTGCATGTCGAACGCATAATCGAACTGCGTCTGCCGCACCTCCCTCATCAGCTTGAAAAATCCGCGCACCCCCTTGCTCCGATAGAACACATAAACGCGGTCCACAACCTCGCAGGAGCGCACCAGCGGTGCGAAGATATCCCGCGCAATCCACGAGATCCGGAGGTCGGGCCGCTGCGCCTTGAGCGAAGCCGCGACCTGCAGCCCGTGAACGATGTCGCGGAGCGCCGAGGGCTGGATGATGAGCAGTTGTGGCATGACGCATCGGAGGAAGCCGTTCGCCGGCAAGAGTTGTCACTGGCAGCCTG
Source organism: Opitutia bacterium (assembly GCA_003157575.1). GTDB lineage: Bacteria > Verrucomicrobiota > Verrucomicrobiia > Opitutales > Opitutaceae > Fen-1467. Next base: position 4,961 of record PMKA01000107.1, on the reverse strand, counting down.
TCTGACTTCGGGTCCTCCAGGCTGCTAAAAGCAAAAACTCCGCCGGAAACGCAAACGAGAATCGCTCGTCTCCGCGATTTTCCCGGAACCGGCCGGCCGTCCTTCTCGGCCGGACCTTCCTGCACCCCGCCGGCAATCACCGTTGATCGGACGGGAACCGTTCCTCCTTCTGCGCGCGCCCCCGGGCGAGGGCGGAAAGCGGGCCCCCGCCGTTCACTTCGCCAGCGGTTCGGCCGCGCGCCACGCCAGGTCGACCTTGCCAATGACTTCATCGACGCCGATCAGCGACATCGCGCGCGGGTCGTGCACGCGCTTTCGCCACGAAACACGGGCCGGGTCGGCGCCGCTGAGCGTGCGCACCGCCTCATCGAAGCGATCGATGCAGAATTCCGTTCGTCGATAAGGCCCGGTGCGATGCGCCGGTGCGACCGCATAAAGTCCGACCACCGGGCGTCCGAGCGCATTTGCAATGTGCACCGCGCCGGTGTCGGGCGCCAGAAGCAACCTGCACCGGGCCAGGGTTGCGATCAGCTGCGGGATGTTCGTGCGCCCAACCAGGTCGATGACCGGCGCCTGGGCGCTGGAAACGAGGGCGTTCGCGACCTCCCTCTCCCTCGCGGCAGGACCGCCGAGANNCGAGAAGCACGGTGGAGCCCAAACCGTGCGCATGCGCCCAGCGGACGACCTCCACGTAGCGGTCAACCGGCCAGTCGCGCTCCGGCTTGCTTGCGCAGGGACTCACCGCAAAGAAGGAATTCGCAGGGAGTGTCTCATCCGCCCACGCCTTCAGGGACGCGTCCACAGGCAGCCGCCAATCCACCTCAACGGGCAATTCCAGCCCGAGCGCCTCCGCGAATTGCAGGAATCCGTCGACCAGGTGGGCTTTCGCATCGGGGATGCACTCCCGGACAAAAAAACGGTGGAAATCCCTGGCCCGATCGCTTCCGTAACCGATCTTCCTCCGGGCGCGGATGCAGGGATAGATCAGATTGGCCCTCCAGCTCGCCTGCAGGCAGAGCAGCACGTCGAAGGTCCGATCCTCCATGCGACGGCGAAGCGACAGGTAATCGCGGATCCCGCGGGGTTTATCGATCACGACAAACTCGATTCCCTCATCGCGCAGACCCGCCACCGCGTCGTGGACTCCGCGTCCGATGATCCATGTGATCTTCGCCGCGGGCCAGCGGGCCTGCAATGTCCGCACCAACGGCAGGGCCATCACAACGTCGCCCAGGGCGGACAGGCGTACGATGCATATTGAGCGCGGGGAGCCCGATGGAATCATGGAAAGGCGAAAACAGATTTTGACGGCGGGGAGTTTCCGTCATTTGAGTTGGCTGGCTGAAAAAACACGCTACATACCTACGGCCTAGATTCCGTCATGCCGTTGATCCCCGCAAGACTTATGGGGCCGACCTGAGCACGCTGCCCCGAGCGTGTTCTCCATCCTTCGGCGGCCGGTGACCGAAACGCATGAGTCCAACCAACGAACAATTCCGCCAGTGGCTGCCCCAATATTGGCCGACCTGGATCGGCGCGGCGCTTTTCCGGCTGCTCAACCAGATGCCATGGTCGGTGCAGCGCGCGTTCGCCCACGGCCTCGGATGGTTCGCATGGCACTTCGTCCCAATCCGGCGCCGCGTCGCCCTCATCAACCTGCGTCTTTGTTTCCCGGAGAAATCCGAAAGGGAGATCAGGGCGCTTGCGCGTGCCCATTTTGACGCTCTGGCGATGGGGCTGATCGAAAGCTGCGCCGCATGGTGGACCGACACCGCCGACCTGCCGCCCCACCGCATCAACGGCCGTGAGCATATTAATGCCGTCATCGCCCGGGGGCGCGGCGCCGTGCTGCTCACCGCCCATTTCACCACGCTCGAGATCTGCGGGCGCTACATGACCGATGCCTTCAACGTCGGCTGCCTTTACCGCAATCCCGACAACCCGGTCATCGCCCGCCTCATGCGCGGGCAGCGCGAGCGCCGGATGGCCATCGCCGTGCATTTTGACGATCTCAAGGGACTCATCCGCGCCCTGCGCGCCGGCCATGCCATCTGGTACGCTCCCGACCAGGGCAGGCGCACAAAACAGTCCGAGCTCCTCCCGTTCTTCGGGGTTCCAGCCATCACCACAACCGCCACGACAAAGCTCGCGGCAATCACCGGCTCACCGGTCGTCCCCTATTTTGGCCGCCGCGAACCCGACGGCTCCTACACGCTCACAATCCTGCCGCCACTGGAGGACTTTCCAACCTCCGATCCTTCTGCGGACGCCATTCGGATCAACCGCCTGATCGAGGAGAATGTGCGCCTGGCGCCGGAACAGTATTTCTGGGTCCACCGGCGCTTCAAGGGCCGCGGTCCCAACTATCCAGACGTTTACGCGCCATAAGTCCGACAGGTTTTCCCTCCTTCATGCGCGTCGCCGTCATCCTTTCCACTTTCAACCAGCCCCAACATCTGCGGCGCGCGCTGGCCGGTTACCTGCGCCAGGTGCGCCCCCCCGACGAGTTGCTCGTCGCCGACGACGGGTCGGGTGAGGAGACGCGCTCGGTCATCCGCGAATTCGGCGCCCAGGCGCCCTTCGCCGTGCGGCATTTCCGGCACGAGCACGCCGGATGGCGGAAGAGTGTCATCCTCAACCACGTCCTGGCCGGCACCGGCGCCGACTACATCGTCATGTCGGACGGAGACTGCGTTCCCCGGTCCGATTTCATCGCCGCGCATCTTCGCAACGCCCGGCCCGGGACGTTTCTTTCCGGCGGAGACTACCGGCTGCCCCGGAACGTCACAGACGCCGTGACTCTCGGCGATATCCTCAGCGGCGAAGTTTTCAAACTGGCCCGGCTGCGCGAACTCGGCCTCCCCGCCGGCAGCAAGACCATCAAGCTCACCGCCGGCCCCCGGCTTGGAGCCGTCCTCGACATGTTCAACCTCTCGCCCGCCCGTTGGGGCGGCTCAAACGCCTCGACCTGGCGCAGCGCCCTGATCCAGGTCAACGGCCTCGACGAGCGATTCATCATCCCGTGCAAAGAGGACGTTGAGATGGGGGAACGCCTGCGCAATCTGGGTTTTCGCACCCGACATGTTCGCCATCAGGCCGTCTGCCTCCACCTGTATCATGACAAGGGCTACTGGCGTTACGACGAGACCTACAAGAACCTCGCCATGCTCGAGGAGACGATCGCCACCCGCCGCACGGTCACTCCATTTGGAATCGCGCAGGCCGCCGCTGCATTCACGGTCGACGACTACGGGACCGGGTATCACTAATTCTAATGGGCCTTCATGATGAGACTAATTGGCAAGGATGTAGGAGCCTGCTTGCAGGCGATTCAGTGTGTTGTCACCATGCGAACTATCCTGATCGCCTGCAAGCAGGCTCCTACAAGGAACATTGGTTCGTCTCATCTTGAACGCGAATTAGAATAAGAAGCTGCGATGCAGATTCTGGTCATACGCTTCCGCTTCCTCGGCGACACGGTCCTCACCGTCCCTTTCCTCCGGAACCTGCGCCGGGCCGAGCCGGAGGCCCGGATCGTCTGGATGGTGGCCCCGGGTGACGCCGAGGTCGTCAAGGGCATCCCCTACGTCGACGAGTTCATTTTCTGGGATACCAGGAAGGAGTCGGACGGACGACCCGGCGCGCACCGCACGCTGGCGGGCAAGATCAGTTTTGTCAGGGAACTCCGACGCCGTCGCTTCGACAAAGTCTACGTGCTGAAACGTTCTTTCTCCAGCGCCCTGATGGCCTTGCTTTCCGGCGCCCGCAGACGCATCGGCTTCGACACCGAGTGGCGCGCGCCGCTGCTGACGCGGCGGGTCGCCTACCGCGCAAAACAGCACGAGGTGGAATGCTTCCTGGATTTGCTGCGGGCGGACGGAATCCCGACGCCCGACAACCATCTGGAAACCTGGCTCAGCCCTGACGAGGACGCTTTTGCGGCGGATTTTCTTGAGCGCACCGGATTCAAGCCGGGAGAAGCGGTCGTCGGCCTTCACCCTTTCTGCGCCAATCCGCCGCGCGGCTGGCACGAGGACGATTTCGTCGCCGTTGCCAACGAGGTGCAGAGAAGATACGGAGTGCGCATCCTGATCTTTGGCGGCAAACAGGACCAGGGTCTGGCAGAAAAGATGCGGCAACGAATCGCGCCTGCAGCCGTCAGCCTGGCCGGACGGACCAGCCTCAGGGAGAGCATGGCTCTTCTCGCCCGCTGCACGGCGTTCGTCTGCAATGACAGCGGCGTCATGCATCTGGGCGCAGCGCTCGGAGTTCCGCTCGTGGCCCTTTTCGGCCCGCAGTCGCCGGCGAAATTCGGCCCGTGGACCAAGAACGCCCGGGTCGTCTACCACGCCTTTCCTTGCAGTCCGTGCCGGCAGAAGTTCTTCACCGAATGCGCGCCGTCCGCCCGCGGGAAGCCCGCGTGCATGGAGGCGATCACCGTGCGGGAGGTGCTCGACGCACTCGACTCGCTGGGCGTGTTGCCGCCCGCAGGCTGCTGATTACGACCGGTCCGGACCAGTCGGGCAACGGCACACCCTGTCTTCTGGGGACGCGACGCCATGAGATTTGCAGGCCGCACTTATTCTAATGTGCGTTCATGATGAGACTAATTGNNATGTGGGAGCCTGCTTGCAGGCGAAAATGAGATCGCTTGCGAGCAAGCTCCTACAACCCGGCCATCCCTGGGGGGAATCGCCTGCAAGCAGGCTCCTACAAGAAACATCTGTTCGTCTCATCTTAAACGCGAATTTGAATTAGGCGTTGCCGAGCCCGGCGCCGCGCCGCACCGTCGCATTTTCGTTCCGGCGATGCCTCTGCTCGAAGTCAACGATCTCCGCACCAGTTTCCATACGCGCGATGGGGTTTACCGCGCCGTCGGCGGCGTCAGCTTCACCATCGGAAAGGGCGAAACGCTCGGCATCGTGGGCGAGTCGGGATCGGGGAAATCGGTCACCTGCTAC
>PMKA01000311.1 GCA_003157575.1 Opitutia bacterium | reverse complement strand
CCAACATGGCCGGCCGCGGCACCGACATCAAGCTGGGCGACGGCGTGATGTACAACGTCACGTCGGCACCCAACCCGGATCCCGAAAAGAAGGGAGGGCTCCGCTACACGCTTGCCGAGGCGAAGACGGGCGAGACGGTGACCGTCGACTCGGACAGCGACGGGGCGCGTTCGCTCCAGCTGACTTCGGAAAGCCAGGTGACGGGCGGGTTGTATGTCATCGGCACNNCCGTTGCGCGCGCCAGGGCGACCCGGGCCTTAGCAAGTTCTTCCTCTCGCTCGAGGACGAGTTGCTGCGCATCTTTCTCCAGGGCAACATCGCCTCCCGGCTGATGGAGGGCTCGATGAAAGAGGGCGAGGAGCTGGAGCATCCATGGCTCAACCGCTCGATCGAGAGCGCCCAGAAAAAGGTCGAGCAGCAGAATTTCGCCATCCGCAAGCGGCTGCTGCAGTACGACGACGTCCTCAACAAGCAGCGCGAGGTCATCTACGGGATCCGCAACGGAGCGATCCACAGCGAGCGGCCGAAGGACATCATTTTCGACATGGTCGAGGAGGAGATTGCGGAGCGCCTCGAGGCCGCCGGCTTTGACACAAAGACGGGTCCCGTGCCCGCCGCGGTTGAGAGCCTGGTCGGCTGGGTGAACTCGCACTTTCCCATCGCCCTCAAGATCGCCGAATTCGACGGGAAGGACGGCAAGGCGGCGCTCGCGCTCCTGTCGGAGCGGATCAAGAAGGCGTATTCCGTCAAGGAGTCGGTTGAGGTTGCGGAGGCGCTTGCCGGGCTGGAACGGTACGTGGTCATCAACGCCATCGACCACCACTGGCAGGAGCACCTCACCGAGATGGAAGAGTTGCGCCGCTCGATCGGCCTGAGGAGTTACGGGCAGAAGGACCCGCTGCAGGAGTACAAAGGCGAGGCCTATCGCTTTTTCGAGGAGCTGATGAACAATGTGCGCCTCCAGATCTGCACCGGGCTCTTCCGGTCGACCACGAATCTGCAGGCGTTCGAGAACATGCTGTCGATCCTCTCGCGCAGCGCGCGCCTGCAGGGGCCGGAGACGGCGGCGCCCGTCGGAGGTGGAGCCGCGGCGCCGCGGCCTGCGCCGGCGGCCGCACCCGGCGCGACGCCCCGCCGGGACGGCGGGGGTGAGATTCCCCAGGCGGAAGGCGAGGGCGGGCAGGGGCCGGCGTCAGCCGAGCCCGAGATCCAGCTGCCGCGCGTCACCGTCCGCCGCGAGGCCCCGAAGGTCGGCCGCAACGATCCGTGTCCCTGCGGCAGCGGCAAGAAGTACAAGCAGTGCCACGGAAAGTGAACTCCCCGGCGGCGGGAACCCACCGACCGCCGCCGGTTCTTCGGAGACCCTGTAGGAGCCTGCTTGCAGGCGATGTCATTTTCGCCTGTAAACAGGCTCCTACAAGACACAGAATCGCCTGTAAACAGGCTCCTACAAGAATCAGAATCGCCTGTAAACAGGCTCCTACAGGCCGGACTCCCCGCATTGCGATCCGCATTGTAGGAGCTTGCTCGCAAGCGATCCGGGGCTCGATCCCTTCGTGTGTAGTGTCCGCGAAAAGCGCGTTAGGGGAAATTACGTACTTGTAGTATTTTCGCCCGCAAGCAGGCTCCTACAGCTCGATGACCATGAATCCGGCAAAAGGTCGAGCTTCTCTCCGCCGCGGACGGATCTCGGCGCCGGGAGCGGAGTATTTTCTGACGGTCTGCACCGATGGCCGACGAGTGGGCCTCACAACCACGGAAGTTGGCGAGGCCGTCATGCTTGAGCTGAAGGCCATGGATCGCGATGGAACGTGGATACTGCGCTGTGTCGGGATCATGCCGGACCATATTCACGTTTTGGCGATTCTCGGGGAGCGACTCCCGCTCGGTCGATCGATTCAACGTCTCAAGGCCAAGACGTCAGAGGGTCTACGTGCTGAAAGGATCGATTGGGAACGCGACTTCTTCGATCATCGCCTTCGTGCGTCAGACGATGCTCTCGATGTTTTCCTCTACATCTATCTCAATCCATACAGGGCTCACCTTGCGAGGCGCATGGATCGCTGGCCTTGGTTCTATTGCAGGCCGCAGGATTGGGAATGGTTCCATAGCTACCTCGATCAGGATCGTCCGCCGCCGGAGTGGCTTGCCGGGTAGGCGTCCGGCTGCCGGAGGCATATTTTCGCCTGCAAGCAGGCTCCTACACGATCGGAATCCTGGCTCCGAATTCAACGCGAGTTGTAGGAGCTTGCTTGCAAGCGATCCTTCCATTCGCCTGTAAACAGGCTCCTACAAGACACAGAATCGCCTGCGAGCAGGCTCCTACAAACCGCGAACGTGCCCACGAACCCTGAAGTGACCTCCTCCGCCCCCGATCCCTACGATGTGCCGCCGCCGTGGTGGAGGCGGCATTCCGACTTGGTGTGGGCGGTGAGCGTCGGCGTGTTGACCGCCGTGCTCACGGTGCTCTCGTTCCCGCCTTACAACGCTCCGCAATGCGCCTATGCGTTTGCCGTGCCGGCGCTGTTGTGGGCCTACCGACGTCCCCCGTTCCGGCGGTTCGCATGCACGCTGTTTGCGGCGCAGGCGGCGGCGTGGACCGCCATCCTGTGGTGGCTGCATCCGGTCACGTGGGCCGGCCTTTTTCTCGTCGGCCCGGTCGTCGGCGCGTGGGTGGGCGTGTGGTATCTGGCGGCGTGGTGGACGATGCCGCGGATGACCGGCCGGCCCGCTGCCACGCGTCTGCTGGGGCTGGCGGCGCTCGCGGCGGGGTGGGTGATCGTCGAGTGGACGCGGACCTGGCTGCTCGGCGGATTCCCGTGGCTGCCGCTCGCGGCGAGCCAGTGGCAGCGCACAAGCGTGCTTCAGATCGCGGCGTTCACGGGCGCGGGCGGCGTCTCGTTCGTGCTCGTCGCGGTGAACATCGGATTCGCCGCCGTGGCCCACAGCCTTTTCCACGACCGCCAGACGGGCTGGCGGCTGCGACGCCCTGAATTTCTTTTCGCCCTGTTCCTGTTGATGGTGTGCGTCAGCGTGCAGGTGCAGGAGACGTTCAACCGCGCGCGCTTCTCGCTGCCGGCGGCCCGGGTCGCCTTCGTGCAGCCCGCGATTCCCCAGGATGTGAAATGGGATCCGACAAAGAGCGGGGCGATCTTCGAAACGCTGGAGAAAGTCACGCTGCTTGCGGCGATGAACGAACCCGATCTCATCCTCTGGCCGGAAGCGTGCACACCGTGGGCGGTCCGCGGCGACGACCGGATTCGCGAATGGGTCGAGTCGCTTGTGGCCCGCGCAAAGGCTCCGCTGGTCCTCGGGTCGATCGCGATCGAGAGCCCGGGAAAATCCGATGAGGCCTGGTACAACGGAATGTTCGTTGTGGCGCCCGATCTGGGCCTTCAGACCGCGTATTATTCCAAGCGGCATCTCGTGCCCTTCGGCGAATATGTTCCGCTGCGGCCCGTGCTCGGCTGGCTGAACAAGTTCGTGCCGATAGGCGACGATTTTGCGCGTGGCCGGACGGCCGCCCCGCTGCTGGTCCCGGTGCACAAGGAATCGCTGGCCATCGGTCCCCTCATTTGTTTCGAGGACATCTTTCCCGCACTTGCCTGCGCCGATGTGCGCGATGGCGCCGACATCCTTTTTGTGGCGACCAACGACGCCTGGTATGGCGAGGGCGGCGCGGCCTACCAGCATGCTGCGCATTCCGTGCTCCGCGCCGTCGAGACACGCCGGCCCGTCCTGCGCTGCGGCAACAACGGCTGGAGCGGATGGATCGACGAATTCGGCTCGATCCGCAACGTGCTCACGCGCGACGCGGACGGAATGATCCACACAAGGCCGGGGATTGCCGGCGCAACTGTCTATTTCGAGGGCCAGGCCACGATCGGCGTTTCCCGCGATGTGCGCTGGATCGGACGCCGGAGCTTCTACGTCGAACACGGCGACTGGTTTGTCGCGGTCTGCGCGGCGCTGGCCGCGCTGGGATGGCTCACCCTGCGGACCGGGGCCAGGACCCCGGATGAAGGCGGCAATCCCAGTGCTTCAGGATGAAGCGCCAGTCAGAACGGTTTCCGGCGGTTGGAGACATCCAGCCTGCCGTCTGGCGAACCGGTGGATCGCAAGGGGGTTTCCGAGTCGATCCGCAGTTCGCCTGAACTCAATGCCGGGCGTTGAGGTGAGCCAGCAGCAGAGTGAAAAACACGAGGACGAGGTTCTGCAGCGGCAGCTGCAAAGGCGTGGGAAGCGAATAGATGATCGCCACGGCGGGAACCCAGACCCCGGCGTTGGCGATGAGCGTCGGCAGGGCGCTGCGTGCGTACCATCCGGGAGCCCGGAAATCGGCTGCCACCGCCCGGAAGTTGAAGCCCTCCGCACCCCACTTGTAGACCAGAACCGTCAGCGGAACCGCCAGAACCGGACAATAGACGGCCTGGTCCAGGACCGATTTGATGACGACGGTTGTCGCGTCGTGCCCTTCGCCTACGACGCGCGCCAGAAGCCGGTACCAGGCTTCGACCTCCAGTCCTTTGTAGCCCCAGAATGCGGTCAACAGCAACCCCTGGCGCCAGCCGTATTCTCGGCGAGGCGCCGAATTAAAGCGCACATAAAGGAACGGCAGGAGTCCGCCAAAGAGCGCGGTCGAGACCATGCCAAACGCAAAGCCTGTGTGCGCACGGAAGGCCGTCAGCCGTTCGAAGGCCGCCCGCGTCGGAGCGTGATAGTAGTAGGCGAGAACGACGACGAGCGCGACGATCTGGAGCACGAAGCCTGGCAGGATGTTGGCGCGCGCACCGCGAAGGCCGGCCTTCCAGGGTGGTTCGCGAAGAGCGGTTTCAGCGGGCATAAAGGATCATAGGATTCCAGACGATCGCACTCCGCACCAGCGCGAAATTGCGCCGGGGAGGATCGCGGGTGCATCTGCCGATTCCCGAAGGCGCGAACCCTGTCGTGTTTTCTGGAACCTCACACGACGAGGGCGTCGCCTCTCCAGACAATAGGCGAACGTAGTCCAAAACGCTCCTACGGCGTCCTGGCCTGGGCGAGCTGGGCCTTGAGCCGCTCGTTCTCCTGCTGAAGGAGAGTGAAGCTGCGCACGGTCATCTCCACCTTCGAGTTGGCGCGTTTGAGATCGTCCTTCAAGCGGGCCAGTTCATCGGCGTCGCTTGTGCCGGCCGGGGCTGCGGCTGGAACGGAAGGCGCCGCGGCTGGCTGGTCTGCAAGCGCTGCGCGCTGCGCCTGGAGCCCGGCATTTTCCTTCTTCAATTGTTCGATCGTCGACTGAGCTTCCGCAAGCTGCCCGGAGAGCTCCGTGCCGGTGCGTTCCTGGCCTTTGAGGCGCTGCATGGCCGCGGCCAGGGATTGATTTTCCGCCTGCGCTTTTGCCAGCTGATCCCGCAAGTCGCGTTCCACCTCATCCTGGCGGCTCTTCATCGCCTCCAGTTCCTTGCGGGCAGCCTCCAATTCGGCCTCCCGACCGGCCAGCCTCTTCTGAACTTCCAGCGAAGCGGCGGAGGCAGCGGGCTTGGCCTGGCTGCCCTGAAGAGAGGCAAGCTGCTGTGTCAGCCGGGCGTTATCAACCCGGAGATTCGAGATTTCCTCCTGCATCAAAGCGAAGCGGTCTTCGGTCGGAGCCGGGGGCGGGGCCGCGGGCGGATTGGGAGGAGCGCCTGCAGACGATGCGGCCCGGTGATCGCCGACGAGGCCCGGCGTGGCCTGCCGCCGCTCATCCAGGCGCAGTCGCCCCGCGGCGATCTGCCCGATTGACATCTGATGGATCACCGAACTGAGCGCGGTGCCCGTGCCTCCGTTTTCCGAGGCGAGGCGCAGCCAGACGTAGGCTTCGACCAGATCCATCGGAACCCCCCGTCCTTCGGCATAGGCGAGCCCGAGATTATATTGGGCGAGGACGTTTCCCTTCTCGGCCTTTGCGCGAAGCTGCGCCAGATCGGCGTCCTCGGCCTTGAGCCCTGGAGACAGAGAAACGGCGAAACTCAAGCATGCCACGGCCAGAACAAAGCCAGGGAATCCTCTTTTCATAATTGGGGTGAACGGAAACCTGTGGTCAATTTGTAGTTTTCATATCAGTTGGCAATGCTGGAAGGGATCTAATTAGTTTTTTAACTCGTTGGCGGCATGGCAATTGGTTTGCATCCAGACGTCGAAATTTTGCTTTCGCAGAGAACTGCCGGGAAAAGGAAACACATGCTCCAGCGCCGCAGCTGCGCAGGCCGCTACTGCAGGCGGGAGGGCAGCCGCAGCAGACGGGAATTTCTCTCGGCGAGGATGCTGCCGGTATGCTGATCGAGGGTGTCTTCGCCCGTCGTGATCGTCCGGGTATGAAGAAAACTGTCGACCACGGCGCAATAGTCGCTGTTGACCATCATCCCGATCAGATCACCGGTTTTCGAGAACACCAAGTCTCCGGCGGTCGGCGTGAATTCGCCGATCAGGTGCTTGATGATCCGGTTGTCCATCCGGACGTATTGGGGCGTCTGCGGATCGACCTTGAAAGGAACCTCGCCGTAGCCGGCGCCGCCCCGGCTGACAAGGACCGCGTCGGGAAATTTGAACGGCTCGGCGGCGGTCCTGTACACCTTCACGCCCATGCGCGCCGCGAGCTCTTCGTCCACGGGGATCACGATCAACCGCGGGTCGAGGGCGAGAAACTGGAACACGCCGACCGGCGCCATGACGGGCGGCCGGCCGAACTCCCCGGTGATCCGCTCCCAGTCGTCGGGAGGTTCCGCGGTCGCGCTCACGGGGAACGGCGTCTCGTTCGCGTGCAGCAAGGCGTAAACGGCCTTGCCGTCCGTCACCAGCACCGTCCGGGTGTCCTTCACGTGGTTGCCCGATCCGATGAGAACCTTCCGGTAGGCGGAGAAGGTGGCGGACACGCGGTTGTTGAGAAAATCGTTGAACAGGGTGTTGGCGTTGATCGGCTGGTTGGAGCGGATCTCCTGGGCGATCTCGCCGGATTTCTTCGCGAGCTGTCCCACGCCCTCAGCCAGCTGGCCGGTCTGCGCCATCACCTTCTGCCGCTCCAGACGCTCGTTCTCCACCTCTCGTCTGGCCTCGTCGAGGCTCGAGCGCAGGAGCGCCTTCTCCTGTTCGGCGACCCTGACCGCGACATTGAGGCCCTCGATGCGCTGCTGGGCGTCGCTCTGCTGCTGCGCCAGGGCCGCGAGCTGCTGTTTCTGGCGGTCGGCCTCGGACTGCTTGTCCTCAAACTGTCGCTGGATCTTCGCGAGGCGCTCCTTAGTCATGTCCCGCTCCTGCGCGGCCGCGGCGACCCGTTCGTTCAAGTCGCGGACGCTCTGCTGCGTGCCGGCGAGCGACGACTCGAGCTGCACCCGGGCGGTCTGGAGCCGGGAGAGATCCTGCTCCTTCGTCTGGACCTCGGCCTGCGCCGCTTGAAGCTGTGAGGAGGTCTGTTCACGGGACTTCTGCTCGTCGGCGAGCGAAAGGCGCATGACCTCGACGAGGTCCTGGTCGCGCGGCGGCAGTTTGCCGGGCTTTCCGGCCATCTCCGGCACCGGAAGCTGCTGCGGACGGGACGGCTCCGCCTTCTCCCAACGCGTGAGCGCGATGAGGTTCAGGAAGAGGAAATCGACGATGATCAGCAGGAGCGTCTTGTTCATGACGCGACCGGCGCGGCCGGGGCGGCGATCCGCTGGGCGGCGAGGATGAGCTGGCGTTTGTAGGTCCGCACGTGGCGGATCTTGACGAAGGCCACGCAGACGATGCCGAACAGATTGGAGGAGTAGGCGGCGAGCAGGTTGGGCTCGATCACTCCCACCACCTGCAGGACGAGAGCGGTGGCGGTGCCCGTCATGCCGACGTAGAGGCCGCTGTCAAAAAGGTTCTCCTCGTTTTCCATGAGGCGCAGCTTGAGCGCGGGCGTGAGGTCCTGCCGGTCGATCTCGGCGATTTTCATCAGGCAGACCATGTAGGTCACGATCTGGAACAGTGCGAAGACGCCGATGGAGATGATGGTGGATTTGTCCATGGTGGGGGGAGTCGATGTTGAAGGTGTTGGAGCGGGCGCGGCGGCGTTGGCCAGAACCGGGATGACGAGCCTGACCCGGTATTCCGAGGGCGGCGCGGCGCGGAGGAGAAAAGGCTCGGTCGTGATGACGATGACGAAGGCGATGAGCACCGCGAAGGCGCCGCTCTGCACGCGCGGAAGCATCTTCGCGTCCCCGGCCCTGCGCGCGGCCCGCCGCAGCGGGGCGAACAGCCACCGGTCGAGTCCGCGAAGAAGCAGAAAGGCGCCCAGCAGATAGCCGACATACTTTGCCAGGAGGGCGAGCCTCGGGTGCAGCAGCGGAAACGCTCCTGTGAAATGGAGCGGAGCGGTCATTCCCCGGTTGACCGGCACCTGCCGGAGCAGCAACTGTTCGACGGCCCCTTGTCCGAGCCCCAGCGCGAGACGGAGGTCGTCGGCGCCGGCCTTGCCATAGGCGAGAAGATACCGCTCGACGCTGTCGGCCGATCCGGTGAAAAGGGCGGCGGAATAGAGAAGCGGCAGCTGGTCGGGCGCTACCTGCGCCAGGTGTGCGAACCCGTTGACCGTCCGGGTGTCGTTGGTCATGCGGAGAAGTTCGCAGAGCTGGATCCAGTTGAGACGGCGGCTCAGGGCCAGCAGGTCGAGGAAGGTCCATTCAAGGTCGCCCAGGTGGTTCGTCCGGACCGCGTCGTCGGCGAGCCGCTTGATCTCGCGCTGAAGCGACGGCGACAGGTGTTCGCCCTGATAGAGCAACGCGGTGAGGAGGATCACGGAATCGAGGGCCTGCCCGCCGGGAAGGCTTGCCGGCACGAAGCGCGCCATCCCGGTGATGTCCCGGGTCTGCATCACGGCCTGGACGCCCGGCGAGCGCGATTTCGCCAGATAGCGGTGCAACGAATCGCGCGCCTCCCCGGTGATGAAGAACTCGAGGACCGGCGTGCTCCCGGTCCGGCCGGTGTTTTCCTTGAGATTGAACAGCGGGTCGAGAAACGGATCCCAGCCGCCCCAGGCCACGAATTCCCGCTGCCGCGCGCCAAACGCGGTCAGCGCGTTCTCCAGTCGTGCAACGCCCGGGTCGCCGACCTGCCGGGCGGCTGCGAGGACCATTTCTGCGGGGCCGGGTTTCTCCGATTCGACGAGCTGCAGGCCAAAGTCCGTGAGCGATGGCGTGTCGCGACCGGCCTCCTGCAGGAGCACCGGGCTGAGCGACTTCAGGTTCACCGGCAGCGTCCACGATCCCATAAGGAGGATCACCCCGGCCAGAATCAGCGCAAGGGAGGTGCCCGGGGGCGGCCCGGCGGCTGGCGGCACAGGATCGTTCATGGTCGATTGGGACATTGGCGGACTTTGAAAAGGCCACAATTTAATTGCGGAGTCGAAGTCCGGCAGCACTTTTGTGATGTCATCGACCCATGCTGCTGCAAATTGTTCAATACAACGAGCCCGTCCTTCGCAAGAAGGGTGAAAAGATCGCCGCCTTCGATGCTGCCCTCGCGCAGCTGACGGACAACATGATCGAAACGATGCATGCGGCGGGCGGCATCGGGCTCGCCGCGCAGCAGATCGGACAGGCCGTTCAGCTCTGCGTCGTCGACCTGCGGCAGGCGGAGGTCGATTACACCTGGCGTCTCGACGGAAAGAAGCCTCCAAAGGAGCTGATCATGCCGATGGCGCTGGTGAATCCCTCGGTCGCCGCCGAGGCCAAGCCCACCACGGAATCCGAGGAGGGCTGTCTGTCGTTTCCCGACATCCGGGGCGACGTCGTCCGGCCGGACCAGATCCAGGTGCGCTACCAGGACGTGCAGGGTCACACGCATGCCCTTGAATGCACCGGCCTGCTTTCCCGCTGCGTCCAGCACGAGGTGGATCACCTCAACGGGGTTCTTTTCATCGACCGCATGGACAAGAAGACCCTGACGAGGCTCGATCCCGCCCTGAAGGCGCTGAAAAAGCAGACTCGCGAGGCGAGGAAGGCGAAATAGGAGATTGCGTCGCCCCGGCGCCGGGCAACGTTCTTTTGCCATGGCCGATGAAAACGTGCTTGAGGCGGTGGCCGTCGTCCGCGCGGTGCTTGGCGAGGGCGCGATCTGGAACGCCCCGCTCCAGCGCCTCCATTGGATCGACATCGATGGGCAGAGCGTTTTCACCTACGATCCGGCCACCGGCGAAAATCGCGCGATCGACGTGGGGCGGATGGTGGGAACCGTGGTCCCCCGGGCCCGCGGCGGGCTTATGCTGGCGGTGCACGAGGGCTTCGCATCGCTCGATCTTGAAAGCGGCCGGATGGAGCTCCTGCCGCCCCCGCCCGGGCACGACCCTGCGCTTGTCCGGTTCAACGACGGCAAGTGCGACCCGTCGGGCCGGTTCTGGGCGGGTACGATGGCGCTCACGAAGGGTCCGCGGCCGCTCGGACGGCTCTACCGCCTCGACGCGGATGGCGCGATGCAGGTGATGCTGAGGGACGTGGGCACATCGAACGGACTCGCGTGGAGCCTCGACCGCCGCACGCTCTACTTCATCGACACCGCGTTGCGGCGGGTCGACGCCTTTGATTACGACGATGCCACGGGCGCGATCGCCAGCCGGCGCACGGTGATCTCGATCCCGGCGGACATGGGGCGTCCCGACGGTTCGACGATCGACGCCGAGGGGATGTTGTGGGTTGCGATGTACGAAGGCTGGGCGGTCACGCAATGGAATCCGCGGACGGGCGGGCTCCTGCAGACCATCCGTCTGCCCGTGGCGCGCGTCACTTCCTGCGCCTTTGGCGGACCGGAGCTCGATACGCTCTACCTCACGTCAGCGCGGCATTACCTCAGCGCGGAGCAGCTGGCCGCACAGCCGCTTGCCGGATGTCTTTTCCGGGTGAAACCAGGGGCGCGCGGTGTGCCGGCATTTGCATACCAGGGGTGAGGCCTCCGAAAACCTTTGCGCCATGCTTCGGGTCCTCCTTCCACCCAATCTCGCCGCGGCGGCCGCCCGCAATGCCGTCGCGGTGAAGATTGAGATCGATCCCGGTCCTGTCCCATCCCCGCTTCTGCCCGCGCTTGCCTGGCTCCAGCGCCAGACCGGCGCTCCGGCCCGTCCGCCGCTTTTTCTGCAGCTGTCGCGGGACCAGTTGCGCGAGCTCATCGCCCTCGCGGAGGACCAGCCGGTGTTCTTTTGGGTGAATCGTCCCGCGCAGCCGCTCGCCTGGGACGACGGGCTGATCCCCGGGGTGAGCGAGCATGTCGAGGCGCCGGCGCCCTCCCCGGAGTCGTCCCCCGACGTCCGGTCCGTTCCCTCCCGGCCGGGGAAATCCAAGGCGGCCGCAGCGGCGGCCGAGCCCCTGCTGGTCGACGGCAGCGAGCACTTTCTGGCGTTCACGCTCCCTGCGCGCGAACACCCGAGCTACGAGGACGCGCTGGCGCTGGCGAAGAACAACGGGTTCGTTCTGGAGCCTTCCAACCGCCGCTGGTGGCTGCGGGACCGGCACAAGACGCTGAACTTCCTTGCGGCGCACTGGGGCCGGCTGCGGGACGGTTTCGGGGCGCGGTTCACGGCGAATTTCGAGCGCAACACGGCCCGGCTCCGGATCGCGGGCGTCGCGTGCGCGGCGGTCGAGGCCCCGGGCGGCTATGATGTCACGCTTGCGCTGAAGGCGGGCGGCGCCACGGAGGAGGCCGTGCGCGCGGCGCTCGCCTCCAGCCGCGGTTACGTCGAGGACGCGGGGGAGGTGGTGCTCCTGCCCGCCGTCGTCGTCGAACATCTTGCCGCGGCGCAGGGGAGCCTGGCCGCCGAGCCCTCGGCCCAGACATCGCTGCAGCGGACCGTGCGTATTGGAATATCAAATACGGTGGAGGCCGAGGGCCTGCTGGAGTCGCTTGCCCCGGATTTCCAGCCGCCGGAGACGTGGCGCGCCCGCAGCGCCGCGCTGCGGAACCTGTCGAAGCTCGAGCCGGCGCCCCTGCCGCCGGACCTCGACGCGCGGCTGCGGCTCTACCAGCGGCTCGGCGCGGCATGGCTCTGGCACCTCTACCGCAACGGCCTCGGCGGCATTCTCGCGGACGAGATGGGCCTGGGAAAGACCGTTGAGGCGCTGGCGTTGCTTGCGGCGCTCCGGCTGTCGGATCCGCCGGTTCAGGGTCCGAGCCTCGTGGTGTGTCCGGCCTCGCTGGTCGAGAACTGGCGGCGCGAGGCGGCGCGGTTCACCCCGGGGTTTCGCGTCGTGGCCCACCATGGAGCGGGGCGTGCGGATTCGGCGGCGGCGTTCGACGCGGTCGATCTCGTGATCACCTCCTATGGCACGCTTGTGCGGGACCAGCCGCTGTTCGAATCCATCGGGTTCGCATGTGTGATCGGCGACGAGGCCCAGCACATCAAGAACCGCCGCACGCAGCACGCCCGGGCGCTCTGCGCGCTCCGCGCGCAGGGACGCTTTCTGCTCACGGGAACGCCGATGGAGAACAGTCTCGACGACCTGCGCTCGCTTTTTGCCTTTCTGATGCCCGGCCATCTCTCCCCGCTCCCGCCCGGCCTGCGCGGCGAGGACAGGGCGTGGCATGATGAGCGGCTCCGCGCCCAGACCGCCCCCTATGTCCTGAGGCGCACGAAGGCCGTTGTCGCCCCCGAGCTTCCGCCGAAGATCGAGCAGGTCGTCTATTGCGAGTTTCCGCCGGAGCAGGCCGCGCTCTATCGCGAATGGCGGCAGAGGGGCGAGCGGGAGCTCGACTCCCTCGCCGCGGACGGCGCCTCCGAAGGACGCCTGCGCCTGGCCGCCCTCACCCAGCTGCTGCGCCTCCGCCAGATCTGCTGCGATCCGCGCCTGGTCGGCCCGGCGGCGGAGCCGGCGCCCGCATCCGCGAAGCTGGAGGCGTTCCGCGAGCTGCTGGAGGAAACCACCGACGACGGCCATCGGCTGCTCGTCTTCTCCCAGTTCACGTCCCTGCTGGCGCTGCTCCGCCGGGAACTGGAGGAGCAGGCCGTCGCCTGCTGTTATCTCGACGGCTCGATGAACGCCCGCGCGCGCCAGGCGGAGGTCGACCGGTTCCAGTCGTCGCCGGACGTGCCGGTGTTCCTCCTGTCGCTGAAGGCGGGCGGCACCGGGCTCAATCTGACCGGGGCTGACACGGTCGTGCATTACGATCCCTGGTGGAATCCGGCCGTGGAGGCGCAGGCGACCGACCGGGCTCACCGGATCGGACAGTCGCGGGTTGTCACGAGCTACAAGCTGATCTGCGCCGGCACCGTGGAGGAAAAGGTCCTGCAGCTGCAGGCGGCGAAACGCGCGCTGCTCGCCGGCGTGTTCGAAGCGAGCGAGGCCGCGGCGGGCCTCCTGTCCCTCGACGATCTGCGCGGCCTCCTGCGGTAGGCCGGAGATTTCACGCGCGGGATGCGCCGCTTGTGCAGCCGGCTTTCTTGAGGTGCGACGCCCTCGCCGTCCGCGCATCCCGGAAACGCGGCAAAGGAGCCGCGTCTCCATGGGATATATGGCCGGTCCGGCTACTTTGCGTTCGGATCCTTCTTGTCGTCGCCCTTCGCGGCGGGCTGCGTTCTTGCGGGCTGCGCAGGCTGCACTTTTTGCTGCGGCACGACTGCCGCGGGCTGCGCTGGTTTCGGCTGGTTGGCCTGGACTGGCGGGGTCTGGCGCTGCGGAGTCGCTGCAGGCTGGATTGGCCTCGGCTGGTTGACCTGGGCCGGAGGTTGGCGTTGTGCATTGGGGGCGTGCTGTTCCTGCCTCGGCGGATTGACTGCGGGCGGCGCCTGTCTGGCCGGCTCTGC
The DNA here is from genome assembly GCA_003157575.1 of Opitutia bacterium. GTDB lineage: Bacteria > Verrucomicrobiota > Verrucomicrobiia > Opitutales > Opitutaceae > Fen-1467. The sequence continues at coordinate 5,785 of PMKA01000311.1, read as the reverse complement.
GCGGCGGCCTGGTTCCGCTGTTGGCGGGACTCGGACGTTGTCGTTGTGCTGTTGAACGGGTTTCCCGTGCTGGATTTCCCCCGGCCGTCCCGGCTCATGCCGCATGTTTTCCGCCCGTGGGGCGTCGCGCCTGGCTTCGAAATGCCGGGCCACTTCCCTTTCCCGGGCGACAAAGTGATCGTGCTCATCCCGCCGCGCGAGCTCGCGCACCCCGATCGGGCGGACCGGATGGCGGGTCAAAACTTCGATTCGCTGGCGGCCGATGCCCTCGACGATGAAGCGGCCGTTGTTGAAGCGGTAGCCGTTGTGGATCACGCTGTGGCGCCAGAGGAACTCTGCGCGCTCCCGCATCAGACGGTGGGCGCGGAGATCGTGCTCCCAATAATAGTCGCTCCCAATGAAGAAGAAGTCGTCCGGTCCGAGGCCGAAATCGACATCGAAGGCCGCTCTTCCGCCCCAGGTCAGGCCGACGCCGACGACAAAACGGGCGTCCGGGGGCAGAGGCGCCCAGCCGACGTATCCCTCGGACTCCGCGTGCCGCCATGCGACCCAGGAGGGGGCCCAGGTGTAGTCGGGCACCCAGATCCAGCCGTAGCCGGGCGTGCGTGCCCACCGGCCGTAATGGAAGACCACATCGCCCCAGGGGTAATCGGATTCCCAGTACCATCCCTCGTCGGTGTAATTCCAATGCCCCGAGTCGCAATAGGGGCGCCATGCGCCGTCATGCACGCCGACGGTCGGCTGCCAGCACCAGCCGTAGCGCGGGATCAGCACCCAGTTTCCGTAGGGATCGAGCTGGTTTTGGAAATAGGCGAGTGAAACCTGGCCCGGTTCGGCGGAAGGCGGAGCCACGATCGTCACGACAGCCGGCGTGTTCTGGGCGGGCTGGGTCACCACTACGGTCGGCGCGGGCTGGACGGGTTGCGCCGCCGGAACGTCAGCGGATGGGGCGGTGGCGTCGGCCGGCTGCGACGGGGCCGGCGCCGTTGTCGCGGAGGCCCCCTCGGCGGTCGAAAGCATCGCCGAGAGAATGGCCGGGGTCGCTCCCTTGTTCTTGAGCGCGATCAGCGCGTCCGGGCTCAGGTCGAAACTGGGCTGGCTGACCGCTATAGTCTGCAGGATGACCTGTTCGGAAATGCCTGCATCGAGAAGCTTGGCGATGTCGGCGTTCGCAACCGGTGCGCCTCTGAGGCTCAGTCCGGCGGCGAGAAGGACGAATGCGGCCGCGATGACCGGTCTGAAAAGCCGGGCGGCGGTCCGCCCTGGAAACAAACATGCAAGAACGGCTGCCGGGCTGGAGGAACCCGGGGAAGATCGTCCTGCGCAAAGATCTTGGATGTGGAGCCAACGTAAATTTTTCATTTGGAGCGAAAGCGGAAATGTTTTCCTGGCAGTAATTGGAATAACCCGCCGGTGGATCACTACAAAACAAAAGACGGTTGCGGGTCGGCCGGGTTACCGGGGCTCGCGGCTGGCGCAGGTTGCGCTCCGGGCCGGCGACGGGGGCGGCGCAGACCGCCTGGCGGTCGACCGACAGATATGGCCGCAAGATCTATCTCGGCATGGCGACGATTTCGGCGCTGTTTTCTTCGCACAGCAGCGTTTTAGCCAGAGCTTCGACATCCATGCGCGTCACCCTGGCATAGGCGGACGCGAGGGCTGCGTCAGAGGCCAGCTGCTCCGGTTTGCCATGGGCCTCGGCGAGGCGATCAAGCCACCAGGTGTTCGTGCGCATGTCGATTTCGGCCTCGCGCTGCAACGGGCGCAGGGCGCGCTGGAATTCGTCCTCGGCAATCCCGCCGGACGCGAGCGTAGCCGTGATCTGACGCAACGCCTTCGCGCATCGGTTCGCGGCGCGCGGCTTGGTCTCGACAGTGCAGCGCAGCACGAGCCGGTGGGGTGTTGTGATGTCGTCGTGCAGCCAGACGATGCGGGGCGAATAGGTTTCCCCCATTTCTTCACGCAGGCGCCGCCAGACGCGCGTCTCAAGCACGCGCGACAGGACCGCGAGCGCCGCCTTGTCCTCCGGTCCCCGCCGGACCGCCATCGGCCACGCAAGCGTGGTCGCCGCGACGCTTGTGAAGCCGTCGAACTCCACTCGTTCGCGAAATCCCGTGCGCACCGTGCTTGCGCGCGCGCCGGCAAGGACGTCGGCCGTGTCCCGCGCGGGCAGGGCTCCGAGCGTCGAGGCGGCGGCGGCGATGACGGCATCGACGTCGCAGTCGCCCACGACCGCGACTTCCAGCGGGCTCCGGGCAAGCTGTGGCGCAAGCCACGCGCGCATCTCCTCGCACGACGGAGCCAGCCCCTCGGCGAGCGTCACCCGGTGCATGGCGGGATGTCCGTTCGAGATCCGTTCGAGAATCGTCTCCTCCGAGACGGCGTGGGCCACCCGCTGGCGCTGCGCGACCTCCGATTCGATGTAGGTGCGGACCTCCCCCTCGATGCGGCCGCGGTTGCCGGGGTGGGTGAGCGTGGCGGCGAAGTATTGGAGCAGGCGGGGCACGGCCTCGGCCCGCACATCGCCCGAGAGCGAGAAGTGGTCCGCGTCGTAACCATACCGGTTGTCGAATCCATAACCGGCCGGCCTTACGCCTCCCGCGTACTCCGGGTGCCCCTCAAGGCCGTCGCGCATCAGCGTGAGAAAAGCGTACACAAGCCCCGGCTTTTCTTTTGGCGCGCCGAGGATGCCGTGGCCGAAGTTCAGGTTCACGCGGACCCAGTCGCGCTCAGCCCCCGTGTGTTTGATGTTCAGCCGGACTCCGTTGGCAAAGGTGACGAACCACGCGTCGAGCGACTCATCGTGGCGGCGCGATGAGACGGCGCCCGGCGCCCCGAAATCCGTGAACGGGAACGCCGCCACCTCGGCCGGGGCGTCCGCCGGCGCAAGCGCTGCGCTGCGCGCGTCGAGCACCGCCTTCGCAAGACCGGCTTTCTCCACGGATTTCTTTTTGGCCGGACCGGATACGATTATTCGCAGCCGGTGCCACGGCCAGGCTGCGCGCAGCGCGTCGCGACACCGCTCCGGCGTCAGGTCGGCGAGGAGCCTTTCGCGCAGGGCGCGCTCGTCGTCCGGGGACATGAACACCACGCCGTTCGCGATTGCGACGGCGATGCCCTGTGCGCACACGGCGGCGCTGTATCCTTCCGCCTCTATTGCACGGGTGGCCGCGAGTTCGCGCTTCTTGGAGATGTAGCCCGCGAGTTCGTGCTCGTCGAACCCGTCCGTCCAGGCCCGTCGGAATTCGCGGTCGATCGCCAGGGCGGCCTCCCGCAAATCCCCAGCCCGGCCGGAAAGCCGCAGGAGGGGGATGTCCCACCCTGGCACGTCATGGGCCGTCCAGGCGTCGAGCGACGCCGGAATATCCGCCGTGGCGGCGGCGCGGGCTTCGATCATTTCGAGCGCTGCGTCGAGCGTGACCAGCTGCCGGCGGCGTTCGATCGAATCGCCGCCCGAGCGCGGGATGCTGTCGGCGAAGGTCACCCGCTCCCGCGTCTCCTGCGGCCACTCGTCCACGCTGACCGCCGGATCGCCCCGGGGATCGAGGCGCGGATCGGGTATCGCAGGCGGAATCTCCGCCGGTCCGCGGCCGGCGAATCCCGCGAACGTTTCCCGAAGCGTCGGCTCGATCTCCGCGGCGGACACATCCCCCGCCACGACGACGACCATGCGTTCGGGCCTGTACCAGCGGTCATAGAATGCGCGCAACGTCTTTGGATTCGCTCCCTTGATGTTGCGGATGGGCGGCCCCATCATCCACCACTCGAGCCGCGTGCCGCCGAAGATGCCGGTCAGCTCGTCGGACATGAGCGGCCTTGACTGCGGAGGAAGATGGCCGAGTTCCTCGCTCCAGTTTTCGCTGAGCCAGCTGGCGCGGGCGCGGCCCTCCTGAAGGATCACGGGGCACTCCAGTTCGACGTCCTTGGGGTCGAAAAGCATCCCGTCCGCGATGTTGCGGAGGATGCCGGCCACGGTCCGCAGCGCCCCGGGCTCGTCTGCCGGAATGTCGTCGAAATGGTAGGTGGTCGCCAGCTGCGTCGTCGTCGCGTTGGCATGCGGGCCGAATGAGACTCCGAGGTCGCCGAGCCGGCTGATCAACGTCTGCCTTGGGAGGTCGCGCAGGCCTTTGAACGCCATGTGCTCGACGTAGTGCGCATAGCCCCGCTCATTCTCGTGTTCGTTGTAGGTGCCGGCCTCCACGAGCAGGAACGCGCTCGCTCGGCGCGTGGGGACCGGATGGGGGAAGATCGCGTAACGCAGCCCGTTTTCGAGACGCCCCCAGGTGATCCGCGCATCCGGCGCGAGGTCGCTATGCTCGTGCGGAAACGCCCGCGGAGCGATCCCCGCGGGCGCGGGCGCCGCCGCAGGGGCCGGCCCCACGCCCGGCGCGTTCCACGACGGTTCGAGCGGGACGACGGCATCCACGCTGACGGCGTCGCGAAGCAGGGCGTCGAGCTGCGTCCCGGTCAGCTTCCCGTACGCCTTCGCGACGGTGCGCATGTCCGCCTTCGCGACGGGAGTCTTCCTTGTCTCGGCGAGAAGACGCGCAAGAAAATCCTCGCCGTTGCGGTCGACCATCAACTTGACCGCATGCGCGGCAAACGCGCCCTGTGCCTCGGGGAGCCGCCCGGAGTTCTGCGCGGAATCCGGCGCCCCGTCCGGGTCGCTCCAGCCTCGCAGGTCCACCGCGGAGCGGAGGTCCGCGGACTCAAGCAGGGCCTCGTCGATCCCAAATACGCGCCGCGCCGCATCCGCGCCGGCACGGTCCCGGGCGATGCGCCAGGCGAGATAGCGGCTCACGCCTTCGGTGAACCAGCGCCGGTCCGCGCTTGCGATCACACGCTCGCGCAGGCCCGCGTCGATGAGATTGACGAGGACAAGTCCTGCGACCGATCGCCGGTCGAGACCCGGCGCCGTCATCGAGGCGAACGAATCGCGCATTCCGCGCACCGTCTTGTCGAAGAGCTTTTCGACCAAGTCGCGCGGCGCCAGGCCCGCGTCTTCCGGCTTTGTCACGAACGGAAACGGAGCCGGTCCGGCGGCCGGGGCTTGCGCGGCAAGGCGTTCGCCCGGCGTTCCAGGCCTGTGCGGCGTGGCGCGGCCGCGAACGACGATTCCAGACCGCCCGGGCTCGGCTGCCAGCACGTACCGCAGATGGAGCGCGTCTTCCTGCGCCTGACGCCGGGCAAGCTCCTCCGCCGGCCACGCCGGGGAGCCGTGAAAGTTCCAGTTGAACTGCACCTCGTCCTTCTCCTGCGTCGTCGTAAACCCGGGCACGGTTTCCCCCGTTAGCAGGCGCCGGCGCAGCTCGGCCTTGCTCCAAAGGGTGACCACCCGGATGACGCGGTTGGAGCGCGCGTTCACGATCGAGGCCTCCGTCTCCGCCTCGATGTCCGCGATCCGTCGGAGGCATTGGTCGAAACATTCGATCTGCAGCGGTGTCGGCGAATCGAGGCCGAGCGCACCGGCCGCGGCCGCAAGCCACGCATCCCGGTTCTCCCGGAAATCGCGGGCGCTCAACGGACCGTCGTCCCGGGGCATGGACCATGCGGCCGGCGACGTCGCGGTCGCATCGCGATTCAGCTCAGCGACGCGTGGCGCGAGCGCCTCGATGAGCGCAGACTGGTCCTTCGGAAACTCAAAACGCACGCCTTCGATCTCGCGTGTCACGCGCTCCGTGCGCACGGGGGGCGGCGCGGCGGTGTCGGCGGCATCCGATGATGCGGCCAGCGCAAGCGCACCGCTCAACAGGAGCGAAAAGATCCGGGGCATACGGCCGGGGGG
>PMKA01000263.1 GCA_003157575.1 Opitutia bacterium | reverse complement strand
TCCATGTCGCCCTGGTAGGCGGTGACGCCGCGGCGCACGCAGCCCATGATCTTCTGGAAGTCGAGGTCCACTCCGATGCCGCGCACCTGCTTCGTCTGCTGCAGGTAGTCGAGCAGCACGCCGCGCCCGCAGCCCAGGTCGAGCACGCGGCTGCCGGGTTCGACCCAGTCGCCGATGATCTGCATGTCCACCGTGCGTTTTTCGACGAGCTTGCTCATTTTCGAAGCACCTCCAAAAACCCCCGCACGAGGGCGTAGAGCTCCTCGGATTCGAGGAGGAAGGAATCGTGGCCGAGGTTGGTGGTGAGCTCGGCGTAGCTCGCCCGCTTGCCGGCGCGCAGCAGCGAGAGCACGATGTCGCGGTTCTGGGCCAGCGGGAACAGCCAGTCGCTGGTGAAGGCCACGCTGAGCGTCTCCGCCTCCACTGGGGCGAAGGCCTTGTCGAGCGAACCGTGGGCGGCGCCCAGGTCGAAGTGGTCGATGGCGCGCGTTATGTACAGGTAGGAGTTCGCGTCGAAACGGTTGATAAAGCTCTCGCCCTGATACCGGAGGTAGCTTTCCACTTCGAACTGGACATCGAACGTGTAGGCTGCGGACGTTCCCGGCGACCGGGAGGCAACACCCGGGTCGTCCGGCTTCCCCGACGAGGGCGTCGCGGCTCCGGGGATTTTCCGGCGGCCGAACTTGAGATCCATGCTTTTGTCGGAGACGTACGTGATGTGCGCCATCATGCGCGCGATGGCGAGTCCGACGCGCGGGCCGGCGCCCAGGGCGTACTCGCCATGGCGCCACTCGGGATCCTGCATGATGGCCTGGCGGCCCACTTCATTGAAGGCGATCGCCTGTGCGCTCTCCCTCGCGGTCGTGGCCATAGGGATCATGCGCCGCACGAAGGCCGGATATTCGATGCCCCATTGCAGCACCTGCATCCCCCCCATCGAGCCGCCGATCACCGCGTAGAGCGACGCCAGCCCGAGGTGGTCGCACAGAAGCTTCTGCGCGCGGACCATGTCGCAGATGGTGACAAACGGAAACGTCAGGCCGAACGGACGTCCTGTCGCAGGGTCGATCGAGAGCGGGCCGCTTGATCCCTGGCAGCCGCCGAGGACGTTCGCGCAAAGGACGAAGAACCGGTTCGTGTCGACCGCCTTGCCCGGGCCGATGAAATTGTTCCACCAGCCGGGCTTGGGATCGGTAAGCGTGTGGATGCCGGCGCAATGGTGGTCGCCACTGAGGGCGTGGCAGACGACGATCGTGTTGTCCCGGGAGGGGTTCAGGCGGCCGTAGGTCTCGTAACGGAGGGTGAAGCCCTGCAGCACCTGGCCGCTTTCAAACACAAAGGGATGCGGATGGACAAAATCATGCGCCTCGACGAGGCCGACCTCGCCGGGCTCCGGGGACGCATTGGGAATGTCGTCTTCCGCGTCGTTCATGACAGGAAGAGGGTTAACCACAGATTTCCGCGAATGAACACTGATTTTTTTGTCGCCGCCACGGATGCGATGCCAACGGAGGTACCCGTTACGAATCGTGCCCGCCATCACCCATGGCGTGTAAGGCCGCCGCTTGTCGGCGGGCCGTTTCCCCTGTGGCGAGGCGGCGAGCGCCCGCCCTACAGTCGACGAGCGGCGGCCCTACATCCGATCGCATTGTTCCCGGTCGGAGCGTCTTGAGAGCGAGCCGCTCGGTCTTGTCGAATCCGGCGGAATGATCAGAGCGAAGCCTGCGCCTGTTCGCTCAGGGCGTCGTCCATCTCCTCGTTCGTGAAGACATTTTGCACGTCGTCCAGCTCCTCAAGCGCCTCCTGCAGCTTCAGGAGCGAGCGTGCGGCATCGAGGCTGGTGATGGGATGCGTCTGGGTGGGCACGTACGCGATCTCGGCGGAATCGGGCTTGATGTTCTTCTTCTCAAGGGCGCGGATGACGACATCGAAGACCTTGATCGCGCAGCGGATCTCGAATCCCTGCTCGGTGGTGATGACGTCGTCGGCGCCTGCATCAAGGGCGATTTCCATCAGCGCATCCTCGGTCGCCTTGTCCTTGCTGATGAGAAACTGGCCGAGGTGCTGGAATTTGTAGAGCACCGCTCCCGCGCCGGCGAGGTTGCCGCCGTAGCGGGTGAAGACGCTGCGAACCTCCGAGGCGGCGCGGTTCTTGTTGTCCGTCGTCACCTGTATGATGACCGCGGCGCCGCCGGGGGCGTAGCCTTCATAGGTCACTTCGTCGTAGACGACGCCCGGAAGCTCGCCGGTGCCCTTCTTGATTGCGCGGTCGACATTTTCGCCCGGCATGTTGGCCTCGCGCGCCTTCATCACGATTGTGCGCAGCCGGGGGTTCATGTCGGGGTTGCCGCCGCCCGCTTTTGCGGCGATGGAGATTTCTTTCCCGAGGCGGCTGAAAATCTTGCCCCTCTTGGCGTCGATGGCGCCCTTAAAATGTTTGAGTTTTGCCCACTTGCTATGACCGGACATGGGAGGAAGGGATGGAGGTTGAGGCTGAAGTTGAAAGCTGAAACGCTGAAACCGGGAAATTAGAAGGCGGAAAGCAAAAATCGGAAACCAAAAATCGAAGGAAGGGCTATTTCTTCAGCTTCTTTTTTGCCGGCGTCACGTTTTTCATGCCGGCGGTTCCTGAGACCGGCTGCGAGGCTGGGTCATCATCCTTCATGCGGTTGATCACCAGTTGCTGGCCGATGGTGAAAAGGCCGTTGATGGTCGAATAGAGGGCCAGCGCGCAGGAGAAGCTGTAACAGAAGAGGGTGAAGATTACAGGCATGAACTTCATCATCTTGGCCTGCGCGTTGTCGACGGTGGGCTGGGGCGGCAGCCGCATCTGGAAGATCATCGTGGCCCCCATCAACAGCGGCATGATGTTGAGGGGAAAGCCGAGGCCGGGGATGTGCCAGATGGTGTCGGGCGACGAAAGGTCGCGGGCCCATAGGAAACCCTGGAAACGCAGTTCGGCAGAACCCTGCAGCATGGTGAAGAACCCGATGAAGAGCGGCATCGTGATCAGAATCGGCAGGCAGCCGCCCATCGGGTTAATTTTGTGGGCCTTGAACAGCTCGAGCGTGGCCTGGTTGAGCTTCTGCGGATTGTCCTTGAATTTCTCCTTCAGCGCCGCGATCTCCGGCTGGAATNNCCAGTTCATGAGCGTGTTCATGAATGGCGCAACGTAGTTGCTGAGGAAGATGCGACTGTAGAGGTAGCGGCCGTACTGCATCACGCCATCCTCATTGTGCGCCAGTTTGGCGAGCCGGCGGTATTCCTTGGGCCCGATATAAAGATCGCCGGCGAGCGTGACGGCGGCGCCGGGCGCGGGGGCGGGCAGGTTGAAACACTCCACGCCGGTCAGGCCGNNGCGCGCCGGGGAAGGGCGGCAGGTCGATGCGCCGGGTGATGACGGAGACGCCGGGCTTGTCGGCGGTGAAGATGCTGGCGAAAAACTGGTTTTTCACCGAAGCCCAAACCACCGTGCCGGTTTTCTCGACAAAAGCCTTGGGCGTGGGATCCCGGCCGAGCATGCGCCCGATCGCGCCGGCGCCTTCAAGTTCACCGCGATCGGTGAACTGGGGCGTGTTGCCGTCGCTGCTCGCAACATTGAGGTACTGGCCGTAATCGTTGACGCTCATGAGCGACGCCGTGCCGAGGCTCAGGGCGATGCGTGCCAGCGGTGTGGCGGNNCCGCCCCGCCGGCTGCGCGAAGTGAGTAGCGGCGGGTGACCTCCAACCGGTTCTCCAGCACGGTGCGGTAGACCACCTCGGCCGGCGTCGCCGACACGAGCTGGTAGCGCGTGGTCCGGCCCAGTCCGGGCAACGCATCGTCGGTGAAGGCGAGGATCGGATCGGCGTGGACCTGATTGAATACGTAGGGTGCCGGGCTGCCCAGCTCCGCGAGATGTTTGCGCAAGGCGACGTCGCGAATGGCGCCGCCTTGATCGGTGAGGCGCACCTCGATGAAATCGTTG
>PMKA01000172.1 GCA_003157575.1 Opitutia bacterium | reverse complement strand
ATCGTCCAGGTCACAAGAGCCTCCTTCAAGGCGCGGCGAGGCGTGGATGCACGGCCCGCGCTATCAGCGTAAACCATCGCGCGGCAGAACAGCCGGGGCGAATCTGGTGCTGTATCCATGAGATTTCGAGATTCAAGCAGAACCCTGGTCGCCCCAGGTCCCTCGCATTTCGGGACCTGGGAAAGCAGAAGATCCTCAAGCCGCGGGATTCTTGCAAACCCGGCTGGCTCCGATAAGTTGCGAAAAATAATTCTTTGAAAAAGTTCTTAAAATAGCTTGCATTTTCCGAGCGAGTTATGGCAAAGTAATCTCTGCGTAGGAGAACGCCCGATGAAATACACAACGCAAAACTCGATGCGTAGGCTGGAGCGGCTTGAACCAAGCTGCATCGGCCGCCGGGCGTGGTTCGTCGATTTCCAGTAACCCCGCCGCTGTCCGCCTCCTGCGCAAAAGATCATGCAAATCGATTTCTTCCGAGTGGTGTTGAAGCCGGGTTCATCGCTTGAACCGATAAACACCCGTCTTCGTTTGTTCCCTCGGGAAAGCTTCGGGTGAGTTAGCAGACTCGCGTTGTTTCTTGGCGCCGCGATGAGTTTTTCGCGGCGGACGGGAGAGGTTTGTCATTAACCCGATGCCGATAACTCAGGTCGCCGGTGGCGAAAGAGGAGAGTTACTTCCTCCACATGGACCAGCAGGGACGGAATCCCTGCCGGAGCAGGTCACTTTGCGGAGCGGGGGCGTAGTCCCGAAGCACAAGGTTCCGTGAAGAAGAGGCTCCGAACTCTCTTCGCCCATTCCCCGGCGCAGTTTTTGGAGGGATTGCATCTTGAAGGACCCACCTTGGCCGGTGGTGTAGGTAGCGGATACTTCGCCTGTCCAGCGGGAGACGCAGGTTCGAATCCTGCCTTGAGCGCAAGCTCAGGTCGTCCAGTGGCTTAAGACGCCTCACGTTCCGCAACCGCTTGTTCCCCGGCCAGAACACATCGCCGGCGTAACCCTCGATGGGTGCGCCGTAACAACCACCTTGGCCGGTGGTGTAGGCAACGGATACTTCAACCGACTTGCGGGTTCGAGTCCCGCCCGGGAAGCAATTCCCGGTGGCTGAATTGGTAAGGCACCGACGTCCCGTCGCCGCTTGTTCCCCGGCCATCACCATTCACCGGCGTCGTCCTTGTCGGGCGCGCCAAGACAGCCACCTCGGCCGGTGGCGTAGGCAACGGATACTTCGGTCGCGGGTTCAATTCCCGCTCGGGATGCAAATCCCGGTAGCTCAGTGGGTAGAGCATTTTGGACCGTCGCCGCTTGTTCCCCGGCCAGCAACCCTCCGGCGCGTCCGGATAGAAACGCATTGTCATGAGCAAGTTGAATGTGAAGAACGGCACGCCGGTCGGCGGTGAACACCTATGCCGCAGTTGCAGCAACGGGCAGTTCACCGTCGGCTACCGCGAGTCCGATGTGATGGCGATCTGCACCAACGCCCATCCGAGCCGGCTGGTTCCTTTCTCCGTGTACGAATGCACGGATTACCAGGATCGGAATCGTCCCGACTGGGAGCAGATGCAGAAGCTGGCGCTGTGCTTTGGCGAGACCCGCAGAAAGGCCACGCCGGGCTTTCGCGAAAGTGGGTTTGGACGAGTTCCCGTGATCGTCGAGGATGGCGAAGATGAGGACGAGGACGAAGCCGTGCGCGCCCGCTGACATTGACAGAAAACAATCAACCATCAGCCTGCCGGTGGCGCAGGGCACGGGTTCATCAACGGTAGAGCGCCGCGCAAGCGGAGGTGCGGGTTCGATTCCCGCCGCCAAGGAGTACTCTGGTGTAGCTCGCTTCACGCACTCCGTACCCGATCATTCCCCGACAGTGTTCTTTGAACACAGAAAGGAGGCGCTCCGTGCGCCTGAACATCCTCAAGTTGCACAAGGACAGCGGTCCGCGCACCCACGAAGGAGCGCGGGCCAAGGTGATCACCCCGGAGCAGATGCTCCGCCGCTCCGTGCTCTCCTGCATGTTATGGGAGGACGAGTTCTACGAGGATGGCGTGCAGATTGCCGGCCGCATCCACGACCTCGTCCCGCAGGTTGCCGCGGAAAAGGTTGCCGCCCTCGCCGTCGAGGCCCGCGAGCGGATGAAACTGCGCCACGCGCCGCTCCTGCTGGTGCGGGAGATGGCGCGCCACGCTTCGCATCGTGCCCTGGTGGCCGAGACCCTGGCCCGCGTCATCCAGCGCGCCGATGAGTTGAGCGAGTTTGTGGCCATCTACTGGGCCGGCGGACGTCAGCCGCTCTCAGCGCAGGTGAAGAAGGGTTTGGCCGCCGCCTTCGGCAAGTTCGACGAGTACGCGCTGGCCAAGTACGATCGCGCCGGCGCCGTTCGCTTGCGCGACGTGCTCTTCCTGTCGCATGCGCGGCCCGTGGATGAGGCGCAGGCCGCCCTGTGGAAGCGGCTGGCTCAGAACGAGCTGGTCACGCCCGACACCTGGGAGGTTGCGCTCTCGGCTGCCGGACACGGCGAAGGCGCGGAGGGCGACGGCAAGCGCGAGGTGTGGGAGCGTCTGCTCGCCGAGCGCAAGCTGGGCGCGCTGGCTCTGCTCCGAAACCTCCGCAACCTGCACAAGGCCGGAGTCGGCGAGGAGCTGGCGCTGGCCGCGCTCGACGGCATGAAGACGGACCGGGTTCTGCCCTTCCGCTTTCTGGCCGCCGCGCGCCACGCTCCGCAGTGGGAGCAGCCGTTGGAGGCCGCCATGTTCCGCTCGCTCGAAGGACGCGCGGCGCGGCTTGCCGGGCACACCGTCCTGCTGGTGGACGTCTCCGGTTCCATGGAGGTGGCCCTCTCCAGCCGTTCGGAGATGCGCCGCACCGATGCCGCATACGGGTTGGCGATTCTGCTCAGGGAGATCGCGGAGAAGGTGACGATCTATACCTTCTCGGACCATCCGAAGCTGGTGCCGTCGCGGCGCGGAATGGCGCTGCGCGACGCCCTCGACCAGAGCCAGCCGCACTCGGGAACCTATCTGGGAGCGGCCCTCAAGCAGGTGGAGGCCGACTGCCGGCAGGGGTATGACCGGCTCGTGGTCATCACCGACGAGCAGTCGCACGACAGCGTTCCCGCGCCGAAGGGCAAAGGCTACGCCATCAACGTAGCCAGCAACCGCAACGGCGTGGGCTACGNNCCCATCGCCTGAGCTGAGCCCAGCCATGGCCGATCCATAACCAGCCGGCTGGGGAGCAATCCCCGGTCGGTTGGGGCTTAAGAATTCCATTCTCATTTGAGCCTCTTGCAAAATTCCGCTGAGACTTCAAAAAGTGTCAGGGCACGACTTCAGTCGTGCCGGGAGAGCAACAAAATCATGTTGGGCTTTAGCCCCTGCGGTTTTGTTTTCAGTAATTTGCAATTCCGCAGCGGCTAAA
>PMKA01000140.1 GCA_003157575.1 Opitutia bacterium | reverse complement strand
CAGCGCGCCGTGCGCCCAGCCCAGGTTCACGGCTTCCTGCTCCGGAACGCCGGACAGCAGGCCGTAAATGAAGCCCGCAGCGTAACCGTCGCCGCCGCCCACCCGGTCCAGTACGTCCAGCTCGCACGTTGGCGACACGTAGGCCTGGCCGTCGATCCATGCCACCGCGCCCCAGCTGTGTCGGTTGGTCGAATGGACTTCGCGCAACGTGGTGGCGACGATCTTCACCTGCGGATGCTTCCGGCGCACGTTCTCCATCATTCCGAGGAACGCGCTCGGATCCAGTTTGGACTTTGCGGCGACCTCGGGTCCGGGGATGCCCAGGCCCAGCTGCAGATCCTCCTCGTTGCCGACGAGTACGTCGACGTTGCGGACGATCCGGTCGAGCACGGCGACGGCATGGTCGTGGCCGCCGGCGATGTTCCATAACTTCGCCCGGTAGTTGAGGTCGAACGACGTCACCGCGCCCGCCGCCTTGGCGGCCTGCATCGCCTCGATGATCAGTTCCGCCGTGGTGGGGGAGAGCGCCGCGAAGATGCCGCCGCTGTGGAACCAGCGCACGCCCTGGGCGAAGATGGCCTTCCAGTCGATGTCGCCCGGCTTGAGCTGCGCCGCGGCCTCGTTGCTGCGGTTGTAGAAGACCACGGGTGCGCGGATGCCCTGGCCGCGGTCGCTGTAAACCGTCGCCATGTTGGGGCCGTGGACGCCGTCGTGCTTGAAGCGCCTGTAGAAGGGCGTAACGCCCATCGCGCGCACCCGCTCGGCGATGAGGTCGCCGATGGGGTAGTCCACCATGGCCGTCGCGATGCCGGTCCTCAGCCTGAAGCAGTCGGAGAGGTTGGCCGCCACGTTGAATTCGCCGCCGCTGACATGAATGTCGCAGTGCGCGGCTTTGCGGAACGGGACGATTCCCGGGTCAAGACGATGGACCAGGGCGCCCAGGGAAAGAAAATCGAGGGCTCCGTCCTTTTGGATGTTCAGACCGTATTGCAAGGGTGGTGGAGGTTGAGGATTGGTTGCGGCGAGGGATCGCCTGCCAGGAGGCCTGGCGGGTTTCGAGTCCTCCAGGCTGCTAGGCCATAGCCGCTGGCGCGGTTGTGGGAAAGGCAATTCTCATGGGCAGACCGCGGGATTCAGCGGGCTGTGCCGGCGTCGTCGCAGCGTGTCCGCCGACCCGCCGCCAGAAAGGCCGCCGCACGCCCCGCGGGTGGATGCCACCACAAGATTCGAATCCCGGTTTTTTGCGATGACGGAAACAGGCTTCGTGCTATCGGGGCAGTGCTGGCCTATTTGAACAAGCATCGGATTTGTTCCTCAGCGGCGGAATTTTAGGGGTCGCCGACCTGAGCCATGCCGGAATGGGTTTGCCGGTCATTTCCCTTTGGCCCTGCTGAAATTCGGCGACCTTGCGAGATTCGCAACGCAACGCGTTCCTCCGAGACCTTTGCGGCGGAGAGTCCGATATGCGGGGCGTTCATATCTCGCAATCCATGGCGACCAGTTCGATTCGGCGATCGGGCGTTCGCTGGCCGCCACTCGCTGGCTGGGCATCGCCCATCTCCGGCAGGTTACGGAACCAGCCTGTTTCTGTGTCGGTGGAGTTAAATCTCGAATCCAGACGAGGCGTCGCTTGACCGGGCGAAAAGGGGGGTGAATAGGTGGATCGCAATGAGCGCGCGCCTGGAGAGATCCGGGCGCACAGGCTCTCAATCCTTCAGACCGAACCTTGTCGCGGCCCATAGCGTACCATGAACACGAGAACCTCCCGCCCGCATGACGCCGCCGGCAAACTTCGGACACGCGAGTGCGTCGCTGTCAGGGGCGTTGATCAGGCCATCAGATTTGCGAGATTTGGCCGGCTCATTTCCGCCATCAAATACATCGAGTCCGCCAACCCACAGATCTCGCGCGAGACGGCGAAGGCGATTGTCCGTTCATTTGGCTACGATTGCGAATCGAGATGGCCGGAAATCGAAAATCGGTCGGAAAGAAACAGGGTCCCAATTCGCTGTTTGTGATCGCGGCTCAGCGAGCCCCTGCCATGTCCGTGCCTGTCCGGCGATTGCCTTTCGCCTGCGGCGTTCGAGGCGCAGAACGAGCAGGCATGGAGGCGCCGGTCCCAACCTGCGGTCCGCAGCGGCGGTCATCCGAATTGCTCGCCGCCGCGAGGCATACCGGTATAATCAATGCGCTGCCGGCAAGTTCCTGCCCGCCCGCCGTGGCGCCCTTCGGCCGACCAACAAGCCGAGGTCCTGCAGCTTCCGACCAAGCACGTCGTCTTGCGCGACTCTGTCGAGGTCGCCGTGCAGACCCAGTACCCGCAGAACGGCGACATAAGCTCCGAGGCTGGTCCCCGCCTCGCCTTTCTCGATTCTCGACAGGGTTACGCGGGTAATCCCTGAACGCACGGCCACCATTTCTGCCGAGTGGCGCCGGCGCAAGCGGGCCACGCGCGGGCGGATCGCGCCGGGGCGCGACGAGGTCGCACAACTTCCGGGGACAACAGACGCCATGGCACTGAGAAATGCCCGCCTTTGCCTGCCGGCTCCGGCGAGGCACTTTCCGCCCGGCGAAAAATGGTGGAGGTGGCGGGAGTTGAACCCGCGTGCCCCAGGCCTTCACATGCCGCGTCTACCTGTGTAGTGTATTTTTGATCTCGCCGTCGCCACGCGAAAACACGCGCTTGGCGCCGGCCAGCGGTCGGTTGAAGGTACGACCGGGGCGTCGGCCACACCCGCCCCGGCTATGCCTGCTGTCGTCGCTCCATCCGGCCAGCAGGCGTCGCCGGTGGAACGTCACTGCAAGTTAAGCAGCGAGAGGCATCTCTTCGTAGTTGCCTATTATTTTTTTGAAGGAGGATTTACGAGGCCAACCTTCATCCTCGACAAGCAGCGACACGATCCAACCAAGGGTCGAATCCGGAACACCCCCAAAAAGCCCGCTGCGCGGGAAACCCCAAATTCCAAACTCCAAATCCCAACGCAACCAGGCGAACTGATTGGGTGCGCCAATCAAAGAACGTTGGCCAACATGCCACGCCGGCCCGGGGAATGCAAGCGATAGCCCGGATGTGCCGGCCAGCAGGCCAGGACAGCGGATCATCTGCGGTCCGCACGCGGGCTATCGGGTAGAGCGTGAAACATCCGGGCCAGGAAATCCTGACCTTGCCGTTTCAGTGGCATCGCTCATCGTCAGCCCGTCTTCTGTCACCCACCCAATGGTCCGGCCGGCAGGCCGGACGCCATCCTCATGCCGACTTCCCAACAAATCCCCTCCTCCGATTCCCGCATCATCGTGCGTTGCGCGCATTTTGAGATCACGCCGGCCCTGCAGACGGCCGCCGACGAGAAAACGTCGCGTCTTCTGCGCCACGAGGAACAGATCATCCGCATCCGCATCGACATCGAGCACGACCGCACGCGGAATCCCGGCCACGCGTTTGTCGCCAAGGGTCACATCGAGATCCGCGGACCCGATCTGATCGCGAGTGTGGAAAGCAATGAACC
The DNA here is from genome assembly GCA_003157575.1 of Opitutia bacterium. Classification (GTDB taxonomy): domain Bacteria; phylum Verrucomicrobiota; class Verrucomicrobiia; order Opitutales; family Opitutaceae; genus Fen-1467. The sequence goes on along the minus strand of PMKA01000140.1, from coordinate 12,426 downwards.
GCTGGCAGCGCTCGATTCGCTCATCGACAAGCTCGACAGCCTTCTGCGCAAACGCGCCAGCGCCGCGAAGTCAAAGCGCCATCATCCGCACGGCGTCGAGATCCCGTCGGAACTGCCCAACGTGGACGAGGACTGAAGCGGCTGCTCCTGGAAAGCAGGTTTTGTTTTGCGGAGGCCGGCAACGGGCCGGCGCGCCTCTTTGGAGAGCAGGCTGTCGGAACCGAAGCCCCGACAGCCCCCTGGGAATTCGTTCCGGCTCGTCTTGCCAATTGCGGCAATCGCGCGGACAATGCTCCATCGTAAGTATCGTAGGATGACAGTGACTGTTGGGTCTTCACGAGAGCCTGGGTTCAGATGATGATTCGAAACCCGATTTCCGGGGACGGGCTGGCAAAGGACGAGAAATACGAGAATCCTCAACATGAATTCCAAGCTGTTCGTGGGCAACCTGTCCTTCGAAACCACTGAAGATGCGCTCCGCACCGCCTTTGCCGCTTTTGGCAGCGTGACCGACGTCCATCTCCCCACCGACCGCGAGACCGGGCGCCCGCGCGGTTTTGCCTTTATCACCATGGGTACCGAGCAGGAGAGCAAGCTCGCCACCGAAAAGATGAACGGGGCTGAACTTGACGGCCGGAAGCTGACCGTCAACGAAGCCCGCGCCAAGGAAGACAGCGGTGGCCGCCCGTTCGGTCCTGACCGTCGCGCGGGAGCCTTTCAGGCGCGCAACAAGCGCCGTTACTGACCTCAGCGGCCATCTTGCGCGGCGCCAGCCCGCGAATTGGACCGGCACGACGCAGTTGAGGCAGCGTCGGCCCTACTTGGCGGCTGCGGAATCCGCCGGTTGGAGGCTCAGGCGTTGCGCTTCGAGTCGCAACTGGAACTGCTGTGCCAGCGAGTCCTGCCCCCCACGGCGGGAGACATCGGCCATTCCTTCGAGACAGGATTGGATCCACCGCGTCTGCCCGAGCGCCCGGAAGCCTTCAAGCGCGGCCTGGTAACGCGCGAGGGACTCCCGCCAGCGCCCGGCCTCCTGGATCATCTGCGCAGCGAGATACCAGCTTTGGGCCGTTTCGCGGACGGCCTCCCGGTCCTCGCCAAGCTCAGCGTACGTCGGCAGCGGGGACTCGAGGATGCGGGCCGCGCCCGCCGGATCGCCCTGCGCAATGTGAATCCGCCCGTCCAGGTTTCTCATCGCGATCTCCCACCGGCGCTGCTCGGTGGCGGGCAGCCTGGCGACGCCGCTGCGAGCCTCGCGCAGCGCGTCTGCAGCCGCCGGAAGGTCGGCGGGCCGCGACTCCAATGCATAGACAAGGATCGAGTGGTTCAGCAGGATTTGGGACCGCCCGGACTCCTCATCCGGCTTCGCGCCGGCGGCCGCCGAGGTCGCCTGGTAGGCCGCCCAGATCTCTCGGGTCTGCCGCAGCCATTCCGCCTGATCCGCCGGGATTCCTGTGTCGCGCAACAGGCTGAAGATCGCCGTCCGGCAGCGGATGATGCCGTGGATGTCGTCGAGAGCATGCCACTGTTTCAACACGTCGCGATAGGCCTGCATCGCGCGGGCCGTGTCGCCGGCCCAGCATTCGTCAGCGGCCTTTTCCTCGAACGAGCGCGCCATCGCAGCCTGCCCCGAACGCAGGACCGGGCCTGTGGACGGGGTTGCCGCGAAAACCGGCGCCGAGGCGAGGCAACAGCCGAGAAGAAATCGAAGCACCTTCATTTTGCGCCCCCCCTTTCCGTCGCAGCCGGAACAGCCGCCGGCGGCGGCAGCGATGGCGGGACCACATCCAGCGGGGCCTCCCCGGGCAGGTGTTTGCTGATCGGCCAGATTTTCTTGGCGGAGCCCAGGATGTCGTGGACGCTCTTAACATCGTCGTTTGCGCCGCGCACGGTTTCGACAAGGTCCGGCGACGCCTGTTTCAGCGTGTCCCGGAGCATGGCGGTCGCCTGCTCGATGTTGCGGAGGCTTCCGTCGATCTTCTCCAGCATGCCCGGGATGTTCTGGTGAATGTCCGCCATGCTCTCCTTGAGACTGCGCACCGACTGTTTAACGTCGCCCTCGGGATTGTTGAGGTAGACAAGCAACTGGTTGGTGACGCTCGTCGTTTCCTGCAGGTTCTTCTGCAAACCCTGGACCGTTGTCTGGATCCCGAGCAGGACCCGCGGCAGGACGTCGTCCAGCTCCTTTGTCGCCGAAGACAGGTTGTGGATCAGGCCGTCGGGCGCGTTGAAAAGCGTGAGCATGTTGTGGACGTCGTCGGTCACGACCTGGGCGCGCTGGATCAGGCCCTGGGCCATGTCGACGACGCTGTCGACGCGACGGAACCGAAGCTCGTCGCCCGAAGCGATCGGGGGTCCCGGGTCCGGGCTGGCCACAATCACGATCACGCCCTGACCGATGAAACCTTCCGAGCCGAGCATCGCCACCGAGTTCTTGTGCACCATGTGGCTGTATTTTGTGAAGATATCCAGATCGAAGGTCACCTGGTCGATTCCCTCCAGTTCGACCCGGCGCACCTTCCCGATCCGGAATCCGCTGACCTTCACCTGCATGTTCTCCTGCAGCCCCACCGAAGTGTTTGTCCGGCAGACAAGGTGGATTGTCGGGGCGAAGAAATCCTGCCGCCAGGCGACCGTTGCGATCAGCGCCAGCAGGATGAGCAGGGCCGCGATGAAGGCCGGCCAGATCTTCCGCTCAAAACGGAGCAATGGAAATTCGGAGGCTTGGGGCGTCGGCATTTTTTTGGGGGGTGGAAGTTGACGGACGCTGGGAGATTCCCCGGATGAGCGTGCCCGACCAGTGTCCGGCCAGCAGCTCGGGGTCGAATTCGAGGTAGATGCTGATGCGTCCGGGCTCCTGCCGGTGAAAACGCCGGGTCAGCTCAAGCAGCGTCTCCTTCTGGCGGCCGGGCAGATTTCCGGTCAGGTTTTCGTAGATGCAGAGCAACGGGCGGTTGAGCATCAGCCGAAGAAACGCGGCGACCCTGCGTTGGAAATAGTTGAGGTAGTCGGGAAGCAGGCGGAGCCAGTCGTCGCCGGGTTCGAATGCCGCGGCGCAAAAGCGCACCGCCTCGTCGAATTCGCCGGCGAGGTCCGCATCGTGATGCTTCGTCTGGAACTGCCGGGGGAGCTGAATGTTCTCCCATGCCGGCAGCCCCGCAAGCAACCCGCCGTCCTGCGGAACGATTCCCATCTTCGCGCTCGCCTGCAGACGCTCGTCCCGCGGCAAACCGCAGAGAGCCCGCCCAAAGACCTCCACGCCGCCCCTGGCCGGCGCCCGCAGGCCGGCCAGACAATTCAGCAACTCCGCGGACTGCTCGGCCGTGTCCACGAGGATCAGGTTCTCCGTTCCCGGCTGGAACACGGCGTCCCCGAGTTCGAATCCCGGGCCGGCGAAATTGCGGAATTGTATCATGGATCAGTGGTACACGGCCATCATCAGGGTGTTCGCGATCAGGACGAAGAAGGTGCCCTGGGTGATCGTGGCGATCACCGCCTTGGGAATCTCTGTCGCGGCGGGCGGCGCGCGCAACCCATGGTAGCATGCGATCGCCGCGACACCCATCCCCGTGATCGCCCCCTTCAACGGCGGGTAGAGCAGGTCGATCGCGTTTACATTGCCCGCCATGACGTCAAAGAAACGCTCGAAGGATGTCTTGCTCAGCAGGACGGCAAGCGTCAGCCCGCCGATGGAACAGCCGATGGTGAAGAAGAAACTCAGCAACATGGTCCCTATGGCCACTCCGAACAGCCGCGGCGCGACGACATAGCTCTCCGGGTCGATGCCCATGAGGTAAAGGGAGCGGATCTCCCCGTGCTGTTTCATGCTCGCGATCTCCGAGGTGATGGCGGCTCCGGAACGGGAAAGCACGATCATGCCGCAGACCAGCGGGCTCAGCTCCATGACCACCGTCTGGATCAACAGGCGCGTCGAGGAACCGCCCGCGACCAGATCCACCTCCTTGAGCAGCAAAACGAAAAGGTAGCCCACCAGGAGCGAGATCGTCAGCACCTCGACCAGCGGTTCCACGCCGGTGAAATAGATCTGCTTCCCGAGCACCTCCCGTACCGCCCGTTTGCGAAGATTAAGAAAACAAACCAAACCAGAATAGAAGACGATCAACCCGCCGCCCGTCGTCTTCAACGGTTGCTGCACGGAGTTCGCAAGCCCGGTAAATTGTGGGGTTTCTCTCATCGGGGGTGGGGCGCCAGCGGGACCTTATCCGGCTCATTCAATCGGCGCAAGGCCACCTCTCGTCAGCAGACGGTTCCCCATGGACGACCAGCACGGCGGCAGGCGTCGGCCCTGGCGCCATCTGGCTCCGGTCATCGTCATCTGAAGGACGGCGGTCGACTGCATGAGTCCGGCTCAGTTTTGCCTACCTTGTATTCCTGCATGCGTGCCAAGCCAATTCAAAAACAAGCCCCGCTGCAAAACCTGTGAGATGGGCCATCGCATCGGTGCGAATCCCGCCGGTTCCGAACAATCCGAGGAGGGCTGCGCCCGCGGCCAGCGGCACGAGCACTGTGCGCCAATGATGTTGTCCGCCCTCTTCGCGGAGCACGCCGATCGCACGGCCGGTCAACAGCCCGAGCCCGGCAAAGACCGCGGTCGAGGCGCCGATCGACCGGTACGGTTCGGAATGATTCAACGCGGCCACGGCGAGATTCCCCGCGGCCGAGGCCATCGCAATTGCGAGCCATCCGAGGAGCCTGCCCATCGCCGAGGTCACCGCCGAGAATACAAAGAAACCGGCGGCGACATTTCCCGCCAGGTGCGCAACATCGGCGTGGAGAAACAGCGCGGTGAACACCCGCCACCATTCGCCCCGCTGGAACAGCGCCTGGCTGTCCAGCGCGCCTGTCTCCTCGCACACTCCGGGCAATCTGGCCTGGAGCGCATACACGGCGATCACCGCAACCGCCCAGACGGCCGGGGTGAGTCGCTCGGTCAGATTCGCCGCCGGATGATCCGCCACCGGCCGCGGCGGCCAGCAGGCGCTCTCGCGGTCGAAACAGGCGAGTTGCTCGCGCACAACCGCAAGCGCGCGCGACTCGACCAGCAGCCGGTAACCGGCATCGGCCTCGACGAGCCAGTACGCATGGCCTGCCGCGAGAATGACCAGCCCGTGTTCAAAGCCCGCCCCGGCCGTCGGATAGGCCCCCGCAACGGCGAGCCCCTCAGCAGGAGCGTCGTCCCTGGTCGTCCCCGCCCGCATCTCAGGCTCAGGCATCGCATAGATGATATCCTGTTCCCGCTCTTTGGAAACAGGATTTGATCCACGGTGACGGCACACGGCGCATTTGCTGATTGACGGTTATTGCGGGCTATCTCCGAACGTAGCGCAGGCTTCCCAGCCTTACGTCTGTCGAAACGGCGGGATTGAGGAGGTGGTCCGCGCACGAGGCGCGACCCTACGTCGACTAAATGGATCCAGCCAGATTCTCCCCTCACTCCAGCGAAAATGGCGCCGCCATTTTCCAAGGAATGCGGCGTCCGACGCATTCCTGTCAGTCGAAGACGACGGTCTTGTGGCCGTAGACGAGCACGCGGTTTTCGAGATGCCAGCGCACCGCCTGCGCCAGCACCATCTTCTCGAGATCGCGGCCCTTGCGGACGAGGTCCTCGACGCTGTGGCGGTGCGTCACCCGGGCGACGTCCTGCTGGATGATCGGTCCGTCGTCCAGGACGGCCGTGGCGTAGTGCGCCGTCGCGCCGATGAGCTTCACGCCGCGCTCGNNGATGTTGATCACCGGCCGGCCGAATTCCTTCAGAAAACCGCCGGACAGCACCTGCATGTAGCGGGCGAGAATCGCGAATTCCGCCCCGGTCTCGCGAAGAATTTCCAGCTGGCGGGCCTCGCCGCCGGATTTCGCCCCGGCGTCCATGGGCACGTAATGGAAGGGGAGCCCGTAGCCCCGCGCGGCCTCGGCGAGATCCCGGTGATTCGAGATGACGCACGCGAAATCCCCGGCGAACTCGCCGGCCTTCCAGCGCAGGACGAGGTCGTGAAAACAATGATCAGCCTTCGAGACGAAGAGGGCGCCCTTCGCGCGATGCGCCGACGAGGCGACATGCGCCTTCATGCCCAGGCCGCCCACGAACGCCATGAATGCTTCCGCTTCCGCGTCCGCTCCAAAGATCTTCGCGCCCGGCCCGGCTGCTGAGGCTCTGTCACGAGTCGCGGATAACGACGCTCCGGAGCCGGGGATCGTGGCGGACGCAGGCTTGGCTGCGGACGCCTTGCCGGCCGTCGGTCCTCCGGCGGCCGGCACCCATTCGATGCGCTGGAAGAACACCTCCTTCTCCATGTCGCGGTGCTGGTCAGCGTGGAGGATGTTGCCGCCGCGCTCGAAGATCCACCCGGCCGTCCGGGCGACGAGGCCCGGCTGGTCGGGGCCGTGCAGGAGGGCGATGAGCGTGGGTGCGGACGTTGGGGGCATGATCCGTGAAGATTAGCGGAGCCGACGCCCTTACGCTATTCGAAAATCCGGCGGCCAGGCGGCCCTTCCATGCAGGAACGGGTGCGGCCTCTTTGCTACTAGTAGACTACTAATTCATTCTGATTTAGTAGCTCTCGCCTTGCTATTACTAATTTGGCTCTTATTGGTACTAGATTAGTAGTCCAATCCTCCACAAATGCGCATCCCACAACCCCCACCTCGTTTCCAGGAACTCGCGGCCAAACTCCGCGGCGACCGAATGGATGCAATCCTGGAGGCGGCGCCGGCTGCTTGGCCGCGGGACCGCTATTTGCACTGGGATGACCTGCGCCGACACCCCGGCCCCAAAGGGCTCACCCATGAAGAATGGTGGTTCATGCTTAAACTCGGCAGGATGGGGAAACTGCGGCCGATCCCGTTGCGCGACCGGAATGCCCGGCCCTTTGTCTTTTCGCTCCCGGATTCCCTGCTGGAACTGCTGCACGGCATCGATCGGGGACTGGGCTCCGCCTGGACGCTCCCCGCCGCGGTCACCGACCCGGCCGCACGTGACACCTACCTTGTCAGCACCCTCATCCAGGAGGCGATTACCTCCAGTCAGCTGGAGGGCGCGGCCACCACGCGCAACATCGCCAAAGAGATGATCCGCACGGGGCGGCCGCCGCGGAATCGAAGCGAGCGGATGATCCTGAACAACTACCTCACGATGCAGCGGATCAGGGACCTGCGCGGCGAAGCGCTGACTCCGGAGCTGGTCTTCGAACTGCATCGTCGCGTCACCGAGGGGACGCTGGACGGTCCCGCCGCCGCCGGCCGGTTTCGCCGGGCCGACGAGAACATCCGGGTGATCGACGAGATCGATGGCACCGTCTTCCACGATCCACCCGCCGCCGCCGAGCTGCCGGCACGCATCGCAGCGATGTGCGAATTCGCGAACGGGCGGACTCCCGGCTTCTTCCTTCACCCCGTGATTCGCGGAATCCTGCTCCATTTCTGGCTTGCCTACGATCATCCTTTCGTCGACGGCAACGGCCGGACCGCCCGGGCGCTCTTCTATTGGCTGATGCTCCATCAAGGCCTGGAGCTGTTCGAGTTCATCTCCATCTCCCAGATCCTCCTGCAGGCGCCCGTGCGCTATGCCACCGCATTTCTCCATGCGGAGACCGATGAGAACGACCTGACGTATTTCCTGCTGCACCAGGCGGACGTCATCACGCGCGCCGTCAAAGCCCTTCACGATTACGCCCGGCGGAAGATCGCCCTCCTGCAATCCACCGAAACGCACCTGCAGAGGATCGAGGGCGTGAATCACCGCCAACTGGCATTGTTGGCGCACGCGCTGCGCAAGCCCGACACCCGATATACCATCGCGGGCCATCGCCAGAGCCACAACGTCGTGTACCAGACCGCGCGCACCGACCTGCTCGGGCTGGCGGATCGGGGATTTCTCACGGTCAGCAAGGTGGGCCACGCGCTCGTCTTCCGCGCGGCGCCGGATCTGCCGGGGAAATTGGAGTCGTCCGCGCAGGACCCGCCCGGTCCCGCCGACCAGACGCTGCCCCTGCGGCTTTCGCCGGCACCCTAGCCCGGATGTATCGCGTTCTGCACTACAGCCTGCATGCAGACTGTTGNNTCGCATTAGGGAATTCGAAGAAAACGCGTCGGGGATCAGAATCGGCGGGTTTACATATTAGCCCGACTTCCGCTACTGGGGCATCGAAAAAGCACAAGTGGTTGATCCATCGTCCGGGCTTTCAAAAGGTCGGGACTACATCGATGTTCTGGCTGTTGGGTATCTGATCTTGGGGGGAGGTTGCGGAGGAAGTGTCAGATTGAGCTTTTCCAAGAGCAGGGAGACGTCGGGGTCTGGCTCGGTGTGGCGTATCAGAAGCAATTCTCTTCCGTCGACGGTGGGGATGCACACATCGAGCATTTGGAGGGTGGCAAGTTTCTCAAGGACTGCTCTGGGCATCAGGCCCGCGGCGTGGCCCCGGAGCTGCTGGCGCAGGGTGGTCATCAGACAGTAGGCGAGAAAAGCGACGAACAGGTGTGCTTCGATGCGCTCGGGTTTTTGATGGAAGATGGGGCGCAAGCCGAGATCCCCCTTGAGGGTGCGAAACGCTTCTTCGACGTGGCACAGTTGCATATAGCAGTGCCAGATCAGGGCGGGATCGTCGGCGGTCATATTGGTGCGCAGCAGATACCGGCCTTCGCGCTGGCGTACCGCGCGCAGGGCCGCCCGGTCGAGCAGGTAGCTCAAGCGGCCTTCGGCCGAGACTTCGGTGTGGACCAGTCCTGTGGCGACACGACCTGCGCGGTCCTGCGCCGCTCCGAGTTTTTTGAGCAACAGATCCCGCGGCGGCGCCTGCTTTTGCAAATCGGCCAGGCGTTTCCAGTAGGCCTTCAGCCGGCGTTTGCGCATGCCCCGCTCCTTGCCCTCGCGCGCCCCGCTGTGGGCCAGGACATAGACTTCACCGTCCTGCGGCAACAGCTTCACGCGCAACTGCGGCCGGACTTCGCTCCACGGCAGCTGTGAGAGGGTTGCCTCCAGTTTGGTGAGGCGGCCCTTGGGCGTGCCCACGAGGTAACGCACCTTCGGATCAGCGGCGCGCAATTCGGTGAGGACTTCCTCGGTGGGAATGCCCCGATCCATAACCCAGATACGCTCGGCCTTGCCGAAGCGGCGCTGGATCGTCTCGATCATACCGCGCAAAGTCGTCTTGTCAGCCGTGTTGCCGGGAAACATCTCATAGGCCAGCGGCAGGCCCTCCGGTGTGACCACCAGGGCCACCACCACTTGAACGCAGTCCCCCCGTTTGTCGCGGCTGTAGCCGAAACGCCGTGGATCATCCTCGTCCCCGGGCACGTTGCATTCAAAATAGGTCGAGGTCAGGTCGTTATTCCGAGCTCGGAATAACGACCTTTATTCCGAGTAATCGATTATGCCGAGGACGGTGGCGCGCAGCAGCGTCTTTGAGAGGAAACGGAGGCCTTGGGGATCTGGTCCAGCTCGGAATAATTTCCCGCTTCGCGCTGACCTTCTTCGGGAAGGATAGCGTTGCGCGGTACATTTAGAGGGAAAAGGGCGCTGGGCTTTGCGATCGCGATTGAGGGAGAGCAGGAGTGTGGATAATCTGGAAGTGTGGCGAGCTGTTCCGAGGCCTTTGCCTACGGAACGGTTCATGCAACTTCCTATTCTAAAAGGTGCGGGCTCAAGTCCGTTGGCAATCGATCTCGCGATCATCCGCGGGTCATTCGCTGCGGCGCTGCGCGAAAGAGGATACAAGCCCTCGACGATCAGCATCTACTTGGTGGTGCTTTGTCGCGCGGCCAGATGCCTGGCTCACGGGAGAGGGAGCCTCACCGCGCTTCGGCGCGAAGACGTTCCAAGCCTGCTCCGGCGATTGCTTCGCCGATGTCGTGATCGCCATTACCGCCAGACCTGCCGATCGCCGCTATACGCATGGCTCCGATTTCATGGCCGCTTTGCTACGCCCGCTCCGATATTCCCGTGGCAGTCGTGGTTGGACGATTACGCGCATTTCCTGGCCGACGTCCGCGGATTGGCCCCCATCACCTGCACGGCCTACGCAAGCTGTGCCCGCGCCTTCATGGACTGGCAGTTTGGGAAAGAGCGGGCGCACTGGTCGCAGGTACAGGCGACTGACCTTTGGCGCTACGGCGAGAGTTTTGCCAGTGCGGAGGGACATCAACCAAGTTACACGAATCGGACGTTTAGCGCGCTGCGCCAGTTCCTCTCATTCGTTCATTTGCGCGGCGCCTGTTCTCCTCAACTGGAATACGCGGTTCCAAAGATATTCAACTACGGGCGATCGGCTTCCTCCGACTTTCTGAGCGATCGACAGCGGCGGCAGCTTCTCTTGTCTTTCGACTTACGCTCGGCCACTGGCCGGCGCGATCACGCAATGGCGCTGTGCATGATCGACCTGGGATTTCGGGCGATCGAGGTCGCGCGATTACAACTGTCCGGTATCGATTGGACGCGCAAGGAACTCGATGTTCCTGCCGCCAAGGCAAGCCGCGGTCGGCGCCTGCCGCTGCCGCGACATGTAGCCCAGGCATTGCGCATCTACATCGACTGCTGGCGGCCGATCAGCGCTTGTCCCCAGGTATTCATTGGACATTGCGCCCCGGTCAATCGGCCCGTCACACCCAAGGTGGTTCAGGCAGCCATGCACCGGGCGTACCAACGGTGCGGATTCCCCGAAAGCTGGTGCGGCACCCACCGTCTGCGCCGGACCTTCGCGACGCGGTTGTATGTGCGCAACGTTAACCTGAAGCAAATCGCTGACCTGCTTGGTCACCGGCATATCACCACCACCACTCGTTACGCCCAGACCGACATCGTCGGATTGCGCTCAGTGGCTCTCCCATGGCCTCATTAACAAAAGCGTCGATGCTCACCAAGGCGAAGCGTTATCTTGCGCATCGGCGAAAGATGGGCTTCGCCTTAGCCGTTGAAGGCGATCTGCTGCTCGATTTTGCACGGTTCGCTGACCGGGTCGCACCTCGCCAGGCGCTGACAACCGCCCTCGTCCTCCAGTGGGCGTCACGGCCGCCAACGACACAGCGGATTTATCATGCCGCACGCTACGCTGTCGTCCGTGGCTTCGCCCGCTATTGCGCGGCGCTCCAGCCGCAAACAGAAGTTCCTCCGCCGCTCTTTCTCGGCTCCGTCTTCAAGCGGCGCACTCCCCATATCTTCTCGACCGAAGAGATCCGGGTGATCCTCCGACGCGCCGAGGCGCTGTCTGCGCGTGTCACTCCGTTGAGGCCGCGCACCTATGCGGCTTTGATCGCGCTCGCAGCCTGCACGGGTCTGCGGCGTTGCGAACTGATCCGGCTCGGCGTCGATGACCTCGATGTTGCGGCGGGATGTTTGAAGGTTCCACGTTCCAAGTTCAGTCCGCCACGGGTGATCCCGCTCCATCCGACAACCGTAAGGGCGCTGCAGCGATACCGGCAGATCCGCCTGCGCACATACCCGATGACAAACCCTTTCTTTGCCGGCCAGAAGGGTCGGCCTTTGCAGGGTGTCAGTGTCGACTGGACCCTGCGCAAGCTCGTTCGCGGGATCATACCCAATGGCGACCGACCTTCCGTCCGCTTCGTGGATCTGAGGCATTCCTTCGCCACCCATCTTGTGGCTCACTGGAGCCGGCAACGACGGCCCATTTCGCATCATCTGTTGCTGCTCGCACGCTATCTGGGTCACCAGAACTTCCGCTCCACATGGTGGTACGTGTCCTGTGACCCCGATTCCCTCGCCGCGGCCTCCGCCCAGTTTCAAAGCTACCACGCGCAGCGACACCACACTCCGTCATGACGGGCAATGATTTCTCTGAGCTCCTGCAGCGATTTTTCACCGAACACATGGTGGCTCAGCGTAACCTGAGCAGTCACACGATCACAGCCTACCGGGATACCTTCCGGCTGCTCCTGCCCTTCTTGTCGGCACAGTGCAGTGAACCCGTTGACCGACTCTCCCTCACCGCCCTGACACCGGAGCGGATCCTCGCCTTTCTTGCGGACCTGGAGCACACGCGCGGCAACAGCGTGCGCACGCGCAACGTCCGTCTGGCCGCGCTGCGCTCCTTTGCGCGTTTCACCGTGGGCCAGACCACACCGGACCTTTTCCCTCATGGCCACCGGATCCTCGCAATCCCGTTGAAACGGGCGCCCAAGCCGCTCCTGGGATTCATGACCAGAGACGAGATCGATGCCATTCTTGCTGCCACCAATTTGGCGACTTGGTCGGGACGGCGCGATCATCTCCTGTTTTCTTTCCTCTATAATACGGGGGCGCGGATTTCCGAAGCGCTGCACCTGCAGCCGGCCGACATTCAGGATCGCGTGGTCAGGCTGCACGGGAAGGGGCGAAAGGAGAGGCAAGTCCCTCTATGGGCTCCCACCGCACGCGCGCTGCGTCAGTGGTGCCGCAACAACCATATCGCGCGGGAT